>CALLNG010000094.1 GCA_938005345.1 uncultured Clostridia bacterium | reverse complement strand
GTTTAACGAGTCTGTCTTGATTAATGAAGATGTGAAAGATGCCATCCGTGCCTGTTTTGAACTGGCGCCGCTGCACAACCCAGCGAACCTGATTGGGATTGAGGCATGCGAAAAGGCCATTGGCAAAGATGTGCCGCAAGTCGGCGTATTTGACACAGCATTCCACCAGACTATGCCCAAATATGCTTACATGTATGGGCTTCCTTATGAGGAGTATACCAAAAACAAAATTCGGAAATATGGTTTCCATGGAACCTCGCATAAATATGTATCTCAACGGGCTGCCGTTATGCTGGGCCGGCCTATTGAAGAGCTGAAAATCGTTACCTGTCATTTGGGTAACGGCTCTTCCATTGCCGCAGTTAAAGGCGGAAAATCCATTGACACGTCTATGGGCTTCACGCCGCTGGACGGCTTGGTGATGGGAACGCGCAGCGGGCAGATTGACCCTGCAATTATTCCATATATGATGAAGAAAAACCACATGTCCGCGCTTGAAGTGGACAAGGAATTGAACAAGGAATCCGGTGTTCTTGGTATCTCCGGTATCAGCAGCGACTTCCGCGACTTAACTGCAGCGGCGCATGAAGGCAATGAACGCGCCCAGCTTGCCCTGGATATGTTCACCTACAATGTAAAAAGCTATATTGGTTCTTATGCCGCCGCTATGGGCGGTGTGGACGCAGTTGTATTCACCGCCGGTATTGGAGAGAATACGGCGGAAGTCCGCCGCGACAGTGTTGCCGGGCTGGAATTTCTCGGCATCGAGATTGATGAAGAAAAGAACAAAGTGCGCGGACAGGAAGCAGATATCTCCAAAGACGGTATGCCAGTCCGTACGCTGGTTATCCCCACCAATGAGGAACTGATGATTGCGCGCGATACGCAACGGCTCGTTAGCCAGAAATAAATCTTCTTTTCTAAACGGTAAAGCAGCCGCCGGAAATCTCCGGCGGCTGCTTTTTGTTTGCCTTGCAGACCGTTTTCGTCTAAAAATCTAAAAAGACATCCGCATAATCATAGTAATTGTCGCTGTCCTCCGGCCACCAAACTTCCCGCTCCTGTCCTGGCAGGGACGTGAAAATGTCCTCAAAAATGGGCACTAGGTCTTTGGTTATGACTCCTTTTTGGTCGGAAATATTCATTCTCCGGTTGAACGCCGCCAATATTTCCTGCGCCTGCGTTTCTGTCAGATTAGCTAGGTTATAACCCCGCTTTTTGGCCTCCACCTGCAAAATATACGCTGCCACTTCCGTCGCGCCCTCCGGCGTTGCGATGTATTCCCGCAGCGCCTGGGTGTTCATGCCCCGTTTTCCCAGGTTGCTCCCGCGGAACAACTCCTCGATTTCCTGGTCCGTCAAATCGTATTTTGCGCCGGTGTAGGGTGAATCTCCGTAAAAGTGGAACAACGCTGCGCCCAGCATAGCTGGCGGTACCTGTGTGAGCGCCGCCTTTTGCTCAATCATGTACTTGTTGTTTTCAAACTCGCGCACCCCTAGCTCCGTGCGGTACAAGCTGGTATCATATTCCTTCTGGTCTGATGCGCCGCTGCGCGTCACTTGATAAAGCTGGTCAAAATAGCTGTCACCATTTTTGGTTTTGCTGCCGTCCACCGTCCGGCCGCCTGCCATTTGATAGTCCTCCCGTTTAGTGTACAGCGTTTCTCCCGTAGGCAGAATTTCCTTGACATACACCTGTCTGCCCTGCGCGCGCTTGGACGGGTCACCCTGTGGCTCCGTTTCCTCCGGTTTGTATTGATACATACGCCATGGATCCGTTTCATAAGCCATGTCATCATAGGTCATATTGCCGCGCACCACAGGTGTTTTTCCTCGTTCGTCCACTTCAATCACCTGGGGATTGCTCAAGCGCTTGTCTGCAAATTCACGGGCATTTTGTTTGGTCGCTTCCTGCCCCGCCTGCATGGAAATGCTAATCCAACTGTCTTCCAATCCAAATTTCTTTTTGTATCTCATCGAACCTTCCTTTCTTTTGTTGCAGACCTCCTTCTTCTTTTTTTCATCATTCTGGAGTTCCGCCGGCTACGGTCCCTCCACCTCTATTATAGCATACTGATTTGTTCTCCTGCTGCCAAGTTTACCAATTTCAAACTCGCCAGCTCCCATGTCAAGCGGATTTTAGGCCAAAAGAAATTTTTTTCTTTTGGCCGTATCCGCACAGCCTCCAAAAAGGGCATGCACCATTTTGGTAGAAAACTTTTCTTCTGGATAGAAAAAATGGGGCGCTTATGCGCGCCCCATCCGGTTTTATTCTCTATTTGTGTAAGACAATATGTCCCTTATTGTACGACAATCTGCACAGCCGGTGTCTGCGGCGGAATGCTCATGGTCATGATATTTTTATGTGTTACTTTAATTTCCATGCCTTTTTCCAAATCTTCCAGAGTCAATGCATTGCCGTCTTTGTCCACAATTTCAGTTTCTTCGCTCACCAGCAAAATAGTCTGTGCATTGATATCATCCGCATCCCCGATAGTCACACGGTCTTCTCCCACTTCTGCAATCGTCCCGGTTGTTTCTACCGTTTCCGGCAGCTGGTTGTCATCATCCGCTGTCGCTTCGGTATTGACGGTTATAGTAGAAGCATAGGACTGCGGCGGAATACTAAACGTGGTAGCGAGCGAGCGCTCTGCATCCACTGTCATGCCTGCTTTCAGGTCTTCCAATGCAACCGTTTCGCCATTCTGATCCGTCAGTTTGGTGTCTTTATCCACATTCAGGCGGAAGGCTTCATTTTCTTCTCCAAGGATGATATAATCTTCTCCCACTTCCGAAATGGTTCCCTCAATGGCAACTGTCTGTTTTTCAACATCTTCAGCATTTACGACTTCTACTTCATAAGCATAGGTCTGCGGCGGAAGGCTTCTGGTCATGGCCATAGAATGCACCACTTTCACCGTATCGTCCGCTTTGATATCTTTCAGTTCAATCGCTTTGCCGTCCTTGGTGAATTTTGTATTTTTGTCCGTGTTAAATACAATTTGTGTTTCCGGTTTTTCCAAGTCCTCACCCACGACAATACGGTCTTCTTCTACTGCCAAAACCGTACCGGAGGTGGTCACAGTCTGTACTTCCGTTGTTTCTGACGGGTTCTCAGACGGTTCTCCTGCCGTTTCTACAACCGTGATGCTAATCGGAGTATTCTGCGGCGGCAGGCTTGCCGTCATCACGTCAGAATATTCCACGTTGAGATACATGCCCTCTTTAAGGTCTGCTGCCTCAATTTCCGCACCGTCAGCGCCTACCAGTTTGGTGTCCTCGCCAATGTGCAGCACAACCGTTCCTTTTTCCGTATCCTCTACTGTCAAGGTGTCTTCTTCTATGCTGGTCAGGGTTGCATTATAAGCCGCAGTTTCTTCCTGCGTATCAGTAATCGTTACGGTGCCGTTCGGGTCTACCGTCACAGTCGTATGTAAAATCTCGTCCGCAAAATTCACCGGAACATAGGTGAGGTCGCCAATCAAAGTTGGTGCTTTACCCAGCGGCATTGGGGCTGTTTTTGCAAACGTATAGCCGTCTGTGCCAATCTGGAACGTAATAAAGTTTGCGCCGCGAATTAACTGAACGGTTTCGGATTCTCCCACCCAATTTACTTCAAAGCCCAGCGCTTCTGCTAGTGCACGTACCGGAAGCATCACCTTGTCTCCGTCTAGCAACCCTTTTTGATTGAGCTGAACACCATTGACTACTACCACATAATCTGTCGCTGTGCTAGCAGCTGTCGTCATCAGATCGCTGCTGCCTGGATCAACTTTCGGTTGGTCTGGCGCATATTCTGCAAATGCCGCGCTAGCAGACAATACTGTTACCGCTGCTGTAATCGCCATAATTTGATTTCTTTTTTTCATGGTTTATTCCTCCTGCTCTATGGTTCTCTTTTTTCGCCTTTGAGAAAGGCTGTTTGTCTGTTCTCTCACAACGTTAGACGGGGAAAGCAGTAAAAAGTTCCAAATATTTTTCAAAAAAATTTTGCATCTTCTGAAGATTGCTAAAACGTTAATCGTTTTATAGAGTGATACAACATGTAATCACGTCTTGCCTATCCATCTATTTTATGGTACGATGGAAAAGATGCGGCAGTATAATGCCGTAAATGTAGACGGCAAATCAAATTTTGGGAAAGCGGGGTGGCGCCATGGATCTGGAGCCATTGGTGGATGCCTATCAAAAGCTGGTTTTCACCATTTGTTTCCGTTTCACACAGGACTACTTTGAAGCGGAAAATCTGACGCAGGACACCTTTTTGTCCTATTGGCGCCGCTACGGGCAAAACGCGTCCAGCAATCCGAAATCTTTGCTCTGTACCATTGCAGCCAACCGCTGTCGCGACTATCTCAAAAGCAGCAGGCAAAAAACTACTGCACCCTACCCGCCTGAACACTTTTCCGATGCGGTCTCGTCCGTGCCTACGCCAGAAGGCGCGCTGCTAGACACGGAGGTGCAAGCAAAACTATATCGGTTGTGCGGCAGGCTCAAAGAGCCATACGCAACAGTCGCACGCCTTTTTTACATAGAAGGATGTACCCTAGATGAAATCCAACAGCAGCTTGGTGGAAAGCGTAAAACACTGCAAACGCAACTTTACCGCGCACGTAACCAGCTGCGGAATTGGTGGAAGGAGGAATCTTCATGAATCCAACCGTAAAACAACAATGCCCCATGACGGAGGACCAGCTGCGGCTTTTAGCAGCCAGCGGCAACGCACCCACAGCCGAACAACTAGCGCACCTGGCCCACTGTCCGTCCTGTATGCAGCGCTATTGTGATTGTTTACAGGACAGCGCGCTCCTAACACCGCCGCCCACCATGAAAAAACAGATTCTTGCCGCCGCCCGCAGCGGTGGAACAACCGCCCGCCGGGGTTTGGTGTGGTACTGGCATCCAGCTGTCCAGCTAACCGCTTCTATTGCCGCCGCGCTTGTGCTTTGGTGCAGCGGCGTATTTCAAACCCTGCCAGCTGTCAACCAACAGCTGGGACAATGGACAGACTCTCTTTCTGCCACACATTGGCAAACCAAACAACAAATGCAATCTGACCGTTTGGAGCGACGCTTCAATCAGGAGGTTGCGGCGTTTGAGAAAAAACAAACACTGCCATTTTTTTGGAACGGAGGTATGAATCATGACCAAAAGTAAATTTTTGACGCTTTTCTTTTCGCTTCTGCCCGGTGCAGGGCATATGTACTTAGGCTATATGAAACGTGGCCTGTCCATTATGGTACTTTTCTTTCTCGCTGTTGCAATCAGCTCTATCATTCCCGTCATCGGCTTCGCACTTCCTGTCATTTGGTTTTTCGGTCTGTTTGACGCCCTGCACCTCTTGTCGGAATACCGTGCAGACGGTACCATATACGATGGCTGGTTGGTGGATATTGGCGCATGGAACACACTGCTGCACGGCAAAACATCCACCGTTTGCGGTATTTGCCTGGTGGTTATCGGCGCGCTGGGATTTTACCACTACGTCCTGGAATATCCTCTATATACCTTAGTGAAAGATATTCCCGTGGTGTCATCTATTGTGCGTAATTTGCCTTCCTTGCTGCTTTGTGTGCTGATGCTAGTATTTGGTATTATTTTGTTGCGCGGACGGCGGGAAACAGAAAACGACTGATACTTTAATCCATGGTATTACAGGGCTGTTTGCTTCGCTGGGCAAACAGCCCTGTTTGTTTTCCGCCGTTCAAAGCGCCCCATTTGTGCCAAATGCGAAAAAATGTTTGACTATCGGGCCGGGATATAGTATACTGAAATACAGGAGTGAAACATGCTATGAAACGATTGCAACAATTATTGGGTTACGCACGGCGCTGCGTGGATACCTATCACATGATTGCGCCGGGCGACCGCATTGCGGTAGGCGTTTCCGGCGGCAAAGACAGTCTCACGCTGTTATCTGTGCTGGCGGCGCTGCGCCGGTTTTATCCCCATCCATTTGACCTCGTGGCAATCACGCTGGATTTGGGGTTTGGCGGGATGGATTTTTCCCCGGTAGCGGCGCTGTGCCAATCGCTGGATGTTCCCTATGTGCTGGAACAAACGGACATTGCGCCGGTTATCTTCGATATTCGCAAAGAAAAAAATCCGTGCGCGCTGTGCGCAAAAATGCGCCGGGGGGCGCTGCATGAAACCGCACTGCGGCACGGCTGCCGCAAAGTGGCGCTGGGCCACCACCGCGATGATGTGCTGGAAACCTTTTTGCTCTGTTTATTCCAGGAATCCCGCATCAGTTGTTTTTCTCCCGTCACCTATTTGAACCGGCGAGATATTACGCTTATCCGTCCGCTGCTTTATGTGCCGGAAGGAGAAATACAGCGGTTTGCGCAGGAGGAGGCGCTTCCCGTAGTGCATAATCCTTGTCCCGCGGACGGACATACCAAACGCGAAGATATGAAAAACCTGCTGCACACTTTGGCGCAGGGACATCCGGGCCTCAAAGACCGCATGTTCCGGGCGGTGGAACATTCCGCCATCTCAGGCTGGCTGGGCAGCGGGCCAATACAAAAGGAGGTCACGACTCATGAAACATAAGTTTTGGTCCAGTTTTATCGGTTGTATTTTGGTCTTTATCGGTGTTTCCCTACTGGGCGACGTGCTTGGATTTTGGGAATTTGGGCTATTTGCAGGCTGGTGGTCCTTTTTACTCATTGTTCCTGCCCTGTACTGGATTTCCCAACGCGGACCATCAGTGGGAAACTTGTTTTTACTGATTTTAGGGCTGCTATTTTTAGCTAATGCCTACCGCTTGTTGGGCCGCAATGTCAGCGTATGGTCTCTGGCGCTGCCGCTTTTGATTATTTTAATCGGGCTAGATGTGCTCATCAAGAGTTTTACACGCAGCCGCAAAATGCAGGCGCTGCATGCCAGCGACCAGGACTTTCCGTACTACCACGTATTTTTCACCTCTAAAAAAGATGTAAACCAGACACAAGATCTTAAAGGTGCGGAAATGTCGGCAATCGGCAGCAAATTGATTGTGGATTTTCGCGGCGCCCATGTGAACCAAGATATTCAAATGCGGATTGATAATGTCTGTGCTACGGTACTGGTCTATGTGCCTTCCAATGTCAGCGTTTCCATTGATGGAGACAATCTGTTTGGCGGCGTGACCAACCATACCACGGGCAATGGCACACATTCTATTTCCATCCGCTGCAGCTGCATCTTTGGCAGCATTCATA
The DNA here is from genome assembly GCA_938005345.1 of uncultured Clostridia bacterium. Classification (GTDB taxonomy): domain Bacteria; phylum Bacillota; class Clostridia; order RUG12999; family RUG12999; genus JAAWTG01. Next base: position 1,099 of record CALLNG010000094.1, on the reverse strand, counting down.
TTTATGACTGATTGGGGTGGCCCATATGATTGCATATGTAAAAGGAACGCCCGCCTACATTCGTGGGGATTATGCTGTGATTGATGTAGGAGGCGTTGGATATAAAGTATTTATGCCGCTAAGCCATTTGGGACGGTTGCCGCGGGAAAACCAAACGGTCACTGTCTATACCTACACGCATGTACGGGAGGATATCCAGGCGCTTTACGGCTTTTTGTCCTTGGAGGATTTGGATGTGTTTGAGCTGTTGCTTGCGGTTTCCGGCGTCGGTCCCAAGGCAGCGTTGTCCATTTTGTCCACGCTGGAACCTGCGAAGCTGGCACTCGCCGTTTCTCAGGGCGACGTCAAAGCCATCTCATCCGCGCCGGGCATTGGCAAAAAAACGGCGGAACGCATTGTGCTGGAGCTGAAAAACAAAATTGGCCTTGATATGGCGGGAGAAGAAGCGGCTGCTGCCGCTGTGCCGGAGGGCGGCAGCCTTTTCAGCGACGCGATATCCGCGTTGATGGGGCTGGGCTATACCTCTGCGGAAGCATCGGCCGCCGTACAAAAGGCCGATAGTGCACAAAGCGTAGAAGATTGCATTAAACAAGCTTTAAAATATCTGATGTAGGAATAGAAGGAAGGGAACCCCATGGAAGATATCCGATCCGTCTCCGGCTCCTTTGTCAACGAGGATGCCGAAATTGAACTGTCGCTGCGCCCCAAACGCATGCAAGATTATGTAGGGCAGCAAAAAGCAAAAGAAAGCATGTCTATTTACATACAGGCCGCCAAACAACGCGGCGAACCGTTGGACCATGTTCTGCTCTACGGCCCGCCGGGGCTTGGAAAAACAACGCTGGCAGGCATCATTGCCAACGAGATGGATGTGAATATTCGTATCACTTCCGGTCCTGCCATTGAAAAGGCAGGCGATTTAGCTGCCATTTTGACCAATTTGGCGCCGGGCGACGTGCTCTTTATCGATGAAATTCATCGTCTCTCCCGCGCCGTGGAGGAAATTCTCTACAGCGCCATGGAGGATTTTGCACTAGATATCATCATTGGCAAAGGACCGAGTGCCCGCTCTGTCCGGCTGGATTTGCAGCCGTTCACT
>CALLNG010000093.1 GCA_938005345.1 uncultured Clostridia bacterium | reverse complement strand
CGGTGCGGTGCTCGCTGTTGTAACACCCGGAAATTTAAGTGCGGTTGTTAACGCTCATGCGAACCGTTCCGGTATCTATGTTTATGATCAAAATAATGATAATTATGTGTTCCTAGGTGCAGTTCCCAAGGAACAGATGTTAGAGGGCCAGGAATTTGTTGAGAATTCTGGGGCTGTACAAACAAGTACGTTTACGACGGTATACAGAAAAATGAATTACACGCCGTTTTATCTGGCCTATACAATGTCCAATCATGTGTTTTGGGGACAAATTTACAGTGTGATTGTTAGTTTTTTGCTTAGCGTATTGCTTTGCCTTGTTATTGGATTTGCTGCTAGTTATTATTTTTCCAAAAAGAACATTAAACCTATTGAGCAAATAGCAAGTCTTTTAGATGGAGCGGAAAGCAGCGATAAGTTGAACCAAGGTGACTACCAGTATATTTACCAAGCAGTTGCTGGTGCCATTGAGAGCCGGAAAGATACCCTGAAACAACTGGAAAAACAAAACAGTGTGTTGCAGGAAATGCAGCTGCGTAAACTTCTCAATGGGCAGGTGGAATCCTTCCAGGCAGATCAGGAATCCTTTCAAAAGCAGATGCCGTTCCAGTCCGATTATTTTTTAGTTTGCCTATTGTATGTAGAAGATTTTGAAGAAAGCGACATTCAGCAGGAAGAATCGTTTCAGAAAATTTATGATATTATCGTGGATATCATTGCACAATCATTGACAGATGCATTAAACGGGTATGATATTGTTTATGTCTTGCAGGAAAACAGTGTAGTTACAGCGATTTTAAATCAGCTGGTAGACCAAGAACAAACCAAAGAACAGTTGCAAACTTTGTTGTGGAATTTTTCAGAAGCACTTTATGAGAGATATCATATCACATTAAGTATTTATGCAGGCGATTGGCAGACTTCGCTCTATGGAATTGCCTCTTCCTATCAGCACGCGCTCACAACGATGGAAAAAGGTGTATTAGTGAGTAAGGAAGCCATTACCTGGTATGAAGATATTCGTGAAAATGAAGTGGCACAATATTATTATCCATTAGATAAAAAACACTTTATGGTTTCAGCGCTGAAAGAAGGCAATTTTGCGGAGGCTAGTGAGATTTTTGAACAAATTTGGCAGGCCAATTTTGCCGGTAGTATGGACAATCCTTATGGAAAGTGGATTATTAACAATTTAGTGAATCTGCTAATGAAAACGGCGCTTGATATGGAAACAAAGAATGAGGAGCCATTTGTAGCTACATTGCATTTAGATAGAATCGCATCCAGTGGACAGCACCCCACTATCATTCATGATAGGCTAAGCAATGCTATAGACAAAATTTGTAAAGTGGCAAAATCATATGAAAAGCCAGTGGAGGATATATCAATTTCAGAAAAGTTGTCGGAATACATTATGGAACATTATCAGGATCAAAACCTGTCCATTAATCTATTGGGAGAGAAGTTTCAACTGACGCCGCATTACCTATCCAAATTATTTAAAGAACAAACAGGAAAAACCTTACTGGATTTTATCCATCTTGTGCGGCTGGAACATGCAAAAGAATTGCTAGCCAAGCGGGAAAAAAATATGGAAGAAATCGCAATCCAAGTGGGATATACCAACCGTGTGACATTTACCAGAGCGTTCAAAAAATATTGTGGCATCACGCCCGGAAAGTATTTGGAAACCTTATAATTCCAAGAAAACTCTAGCTGGTTATCCCAAAACATACAAAAGACCGCCGGATTTTCCGTTCCAGCGGTCTTTTCTTGCATATAAAAATTGCCTGCATAGCGGGGGATTATCAGCAATAGATAAATATGGCAGCACACAATAAAGTCATATTAAATGGCATCTATTTTGCCATGCGCTGAATAATGGTTTGATAAACCTTTTCCCTGTGAGGGATATCTTGATGAATGGTTTGAAATGCATGTTGAATGGAAAGCTGGAGACTATCTAATGTCAGTTCAGAGGTTTTCCAAGGCATCCAATACAAATCCATGCGTAAGCTGCCGTCCGGTGTTGGTAAGGCATAATAAAATGGATATCGTTTACAGCCTAGCGACTCATAAAACCGAATACGGCGAAGGGTGTTAGGAATTGCGGGATCCGCCTGTTCTACTTCCAATAGGCAACCAGCATATGCAGGATAAACCTTGCAAAGCTGCTGTAACATTTTGGAACCATAACCATGGCTATGAAATTGCGGAAAAACAGCAATATAATCCAGCCATACTGTATAGGCCGGCGTTGGACAAAGCAGTATATACCCCACCGGCTGTCCTTGTTCATAAGCCAAAACTAGGTCATAGCAGTGATGCTGAATGAGCTTCCTTAAAAGTTCTTTTGGTTTGCGCTCCGAAGGTGGGAACTGGCGTTCCATGTCCTGATAGATTAAATCTAAATGTTGAACATTTGTACGTTCTAATTGCATGCTTCTGTCTCCTTTCTTGCCTGGCAAGAAATATCCGGGGTGCTTTTTGCTGTTATTATATGTAATAGTTGCAGCATAGATTGGTCACTGCCATCTAACGTCATATCTGCATATTTTTGATAATAGGGGAGGCGTTCTTGATAGAGGGCCAGAATGGCCTCGGGTGATTTTCCTGCAATGACTGGACGAGTTGTGTCACCCTTTAATCTACGGAGCAGTTCGTTCGGGGAAGGCGAAAGAAACACAATCAATCCAAATTGTTTTAGCCGATTCATGTTGTCCTCCCTTAGTACAATACCGCCGCCTGTGGAAAGAACTACTTGTTGTTTTTCCTCTAAAGATAACAAAAAGGAATGTTCCAGCTGTCGGAATGCAGACTCTCCTTGTGTGGCAAAAATATCTACGATGGACATGCCAGCGCTTGCTTCAATTTCCGCGTCCATATCTAAAAATTGAAACCCGCTGCGTTGCGCCAGCTGCTTGCCAAAAGTGGTTTTTCCGCTGCCCATAAATCCTGTTAAAACAACATTCATATCTGTTCCCTCCAATTCAGTTCTGCTTGGACATGAGCGGCAATTTCCCGGACTTCATCGTCAGTAAAGGTCAAGTCCAGCCAAATTTCCTGGGCGCGTAGCGCTTGATAAATCAGCATATAAAGTCCGTTTATTGTATGCGCACCAAATTGCTGTGCGTCAAACAGCAATTTGGTTTGAGAGGGAGAATAAATGGTATCAAAAACAACAGGGATTTGTTCGAGTAGCTCCGGCCTAGCGGGAGATGCATCCACATGTGGTGTCATACCAACGGGAGTACAGTTGACGAGTAAGTCATAGCAGTCCGGAATTTGCTGGTCCGTATAACAAACCTTTTGTCCGGTATGCCGCGTAACAGTTTCTGCCAGCTGGCTTCCTGTTTTTTGATTGCGTGCGGAAATGGTCACAGAAGCGCCTGCATTTGCACATTCGTGTGCAATTACACGTGCTACACCACCGGAACCAAGCAGCAAAACGCGTTTATCTGCTAATTGAATACCTTCTTGTTGCAGGGCGGATAAGAACCCATATCCATCTGTGCTATACCCATATAATGCACCATCCCGGCATGCTACGGTATTCACGCTCCCTAGCCATGAAGCGGTCTGATCCATATAATTTAAATACGGAATAATTTTTTCTTTTAGCGGAATGGTGCAATTAAACCCATTAAAATGATAACGTAAAAAATCAAGATCCTGTGACAGCCGTTCTGGTGGCATGTGCAGCGGGATATAATCAGCATCAATGCCTTTAAGAGAAAAGGCTTTGTTTTGAATGCAGGGTGATAACGTATGGGCAACAGGGCAACCCAAGACAGCAAAAAGTTCCATGGGAATCTCCTTTCTTTTCTAGTCGATTAGTCTTTAAGAAAAGAGGTTCCCGGCAGAAAACCGGAAACCTCTTGATTATGATTCGGGTTTCTCTTCTTGTGCTGGCTCATCCGGGTTTGATTGCGGAAGTTTCACTGCCTTTACCTTTACGATTCGCTTATCGTCAAGTTCCAGCACTTCAAATGAAGTATTTTTAAATTCAAAATGGTCGCCCTCTGTAGGAATTTTATCCAGCATCCCCATGACGAAACCGCCAATGGTGTCATAATCATATTCCTCTAAATCTTGCTCACTGAGAGGGAGATCCAGCAGTTCGCAAATCATCTCAAAATCCGCGCTACCATCAATGAGATAAGTATTCTCATCCAGCATTTGTGTTTCAAATTCTTCATCGTCATATTCGTCTTGGATGTTACCAAGAATGAATTCAATCAAATCTTCTAAAGTGACAATACCAGCCGTGCCGCCATACTCATCAACGACTACTGCAATATGCACTTTACTTTCCTGCAACTCCCGGAACAAATCATTCGCCATTTTGGACTGCGGCACAAAATATGGTTCCTTGATGAGAGACATCATGTCGAAATTTTCCGGTGAAGTATCCTGCAAAAACGGAATTAATGAGCGGATATGTAAAATTCCGATAATATTGTCTAAACTTTCATCATATACCGGCAGTCGGGAATACCGTTCGTTTGACGCGAGCTCAACCACTTCAGAAAAACTAGCATCTTTATCTACAGCCACAATTTCAGTCCGATGCGTCATGATACGCTCTACGGCAATATCATCAAACTTAAAAATATTATTAATCATATTTTTTTCATTTTCTGGAATAACGCCACGTTCTTCACCTGCATCAACCATCAAACGGATTTCTTCTTCAGTCACTTCATTTTCTTCTTCATTTGGATTGATGCCGCACAGGCGAAGCACTCCATTGGTCGAAGCGGTAAGCAACCGAACAAATGGACTGAGAACGGTTGCAATAAAAGTCAAAATAGTGACGGCAAACATCGCAACCTGCACGTCATATTTCATACCAAAACGTTTTGGTACTAATTCACCGAAAATTAATGTAATATATGATAAAAGCAGTGTAATAACTATCAACATCACGCTTTGTACCATACCAGGGGAAAGAGTGGGGTACATTGTAACAAACCACTTTGCCAAAATTTCCGCAAAACTGTCTGCGGCCACCGCACTCGCCATAAATCCAGACAGAGTAACGCCGACCTGGACTGTGGAAAGAAAACGGCTCGGCTCTTCTAGCAGTTTCACCAATTGTTTGGCGCGTTTGTTTCCACCCCGTGCAAGTTTATCAATTTTTTGATCATTCACTGTTATGATTGCCATTTCCGATGAAGCGAAAAAGGCATTACAGATAACAAGCAGCAATAGAATAATACATCGGAAGATAATACTATTAGCACCTTCCATAATCATCAGACTCCTTTCAAATTGAATGATATGATTATTAAGAGGAAAACACCATTGTTTCACTTAAAAAATCATAAATTCAACCGGTCATAGAGCCTGGAGATGAAACAGACAACCTGCTGCCTACAAGTAGGTCCATCGTCCATGATGTTGAGATCACCCCTTTTATTACAATTTTGAAAATGATAGTTCTATTATCTATTATAATATGAAATAGTGTTGCTTGTCAAGCGTAAATCAAAGGGAATATAAAAAATGCCTATAATTGGAAAAAAACTTGACAAATAATAAAATTGTAGTACAATAAAAGTATTCAATAGAAATGAGGAGTGGTACTTTTTGGATGTTCATTTATGGATGTATGGTGCAGTTGTTATTTTGATTGCGCTTTCCGCTTTTTTTTCTGCGTCGGAGACCGCGATTTCCAGCATGAATGAAATGCGGATGAAGAATCTTGCAAACGATGGAAACAAAAATGCGAGGATTGCGCTAAAAATTGCCAAAAACTATGACAAAGCCCTGTCTACAATTTTGATAGGAAATAATATTGTCAACATAGGAGCGGCAACCCTTGGGACTGTTATTGCAACCGGATTTTTTGGACCAAACGGTGCGTGGATATCCACGATCGTGATGACGCTTTTAGTGTTAACGTTTGGCGAGATTTTACCAAAGAGTATTGCAAAAGAAAATGCAGAAGGGTTCGCCCTGAAAGTAGCTAGCATACTATCTGTCTTAATGAAAATACTCAACCCTGTGGTTTGGTTCTTTATTTCCTTGCGTAAATTGGTTTCTAAAAAACAGGGGAAGGATCAGCCTTCTGTGACAGAAGAGGAATTAAAATTTATTATGCAGGAGATCCAGGGAGAAGGCGTATTAGAAGAACAGGAAAGTGAATTGGCACAAAGTGCGCTGGAATTTGATGAAATTGAAGTGGATGAGATTTTTACACCGCGCGTCGATGTAGTTGCTGTGGATATTGAGATGGACATCGAGGAAATCAAAAACCTGTTTTTCAAATGGAAATATTCCAGAATGCCAGTCTATGAAGGGCAAATTGATAATGTTATTGGTATTTTGAATGAACGGGATTTTCTTTCTAAAATAGTAAAGGGCGATCCTGTAGTTATACGTGAGTTGATTCGGGATGCCTTGTTTATTCCACAAAGTTTAAAAATTTCTATGGCGTTGACGGAACTGCAAAAGCACAAGCAGCAAATGGCCGTAGTGGTAGATGACTATGGTGGAACGGCTGGTGTTATTACGGTGGAAGATATTTTGGAAGAACTGGTTGGAGAAATTTGGGATGAGGATGAAGAAGTAGAAGAAGATGTTGTAAAAGTACAGGATAATGTTTATGAAGTTAATGCAAAAGCCAATATTTTTGATGTGTTTGACCAGGTAGGTGTTCAATATAAAGAAAAAGAAATTTCTGGGGGCAGCAATTCAGTAGGTGGATGGATTTTAGATACCTTGCAAGATATCCCAGAAGAGAACGAATCCTTTACATTTCATAATGTTAAAGTAACGGTCAAACGAATGGAAGAACAGCGCATTCAAACGGTTTGGCTAGA
>CALLNG010000092.1 GCA_938005345.1 uncultured Clostridia bacterium | reverse complement strand
TCATTGAAAGAGGGAGATATTACCTTCCGCTGTAATTTGGTAACCCTTTCAGAGGAGGAACCCTACACGCAAAAAACAATGGTGGATTATTCCTCCGATGAAATTACTACAGAGGAAGCCCATACACTGATTGCAGATTTAGCCAAGGCTTTTGATACGGAAGAAATTCATTTTCATGGCGGTATTTCCTACCGGCATTTGATGGTTTGGAATGGTGTTTCTCTTGACTTTCAATTGACACCGCCGCATGATATTTCACTTCGTCCGGTGACAGAATATTTACCAAAAGGGCCCAATAGCGCTGTGCTTTTAGATTTTATGCAGCGCAGTTACGAGTTGTTAAACCATCATCCGATCAACGAGAAACGCCGGCAACGCGGTTTGCACCCCGCTAATTCCATATGGATTTGGGGAGAAGGCGAAAAACCGCATCTAGATTCTTTTATGGACAAATTTGGACTAAAAGGCAGCGTGATTTCTGCCGTCGATTTGGTCAAAGGCATCGGTATTTGCGCCAATATGCAAACCATTGATGTGGAAGGTGCAACGGGCAACATTGATACTAATTTTGAAGGTAAGGCAAAAGCGGCTATTGAGGCTCTTCGAGGCGGCAGCGATTTTGTTTATCTTCATTTTGAAGCACCGGACGAGTGCGGACACCGACATGAAACGGAAAACAAAATCAAATCTATTGAATATTTAGATAACCGTGTCCTAGCATATTTACTTCCAGAATTAGAAAAACTAAAAGAAGAATTCAGCATTATGGTGTTGCCTGACCATCCCACGCCATTATCTTTGCGCACCCATACACGGGATGCGGTTCCTTATCTTATCTACCGCAGTCATGATGTGCAGCAACATGATTGGACTTACTCGGAAAAAGAGGCTTCCAAAACAGGCATTCTAGTAGATCCTGGGTATACCCTAATGCAGCGGTTTTTACAGCGCTAATGCTTGAATACCATGTTGATACGATACGATTTTTCAAAGGAGGGTGGTGAAAGCATTGTCTATCATACCCAAGCGGCATGAAAAAGTCATTCGCTTTTTGCTCTATACAACGGCGATTATTTTAGCTGGGTATTTTCTTTTGCCAAAAGTCATTGTGCTTTTTCTGCCATTTATATTAGCATTTTTACTCTCCTCCCTCATAGAGCCGTTGGTTCGCTTTTGTGAAACAACATGTAAAGTCCCCAGAAAAATTGGCAGTGCTATTATACTTTTATTGGTGGTTGCTGTTTTGTCCTTGCTTTTAGCGTTACTTATCAATAAAGGGATCAGTGAGGTGAAACAGTTTGTTTCCCACTATAGCGAAATCCAATCAAACTTTATGGAATATTATGATTATTTTATCACCTCTATGCGGTGGCTTTCCCCCGACGTCAAGGAAATGCTGGAAGGTATTACCACCAATATTACAGATGGCATTTGGTCCCTGTTACAAACGTTCGCGCAAAGCGCGGTTAACTTTACCACGAATTTCATCTCGGGTATTCCCAGCGCCGTGATTGGCTGCATTGTATTTTTGCTGTCCAGTTATTTTATTAGCAGCGAACGTACCCGTATCATGCATGCACTCAAAACAAAGCTACCCAAATTTTTGGTGCACAACGCCCGCCGCATGAAGCACTCCCTCTTTTTTGCTGTCGGCGCTTACATTAAGGCCCAGGCCATTTTAATGTGTATCACCTTTATTGAACTTCGGATTTGGTTCGCCATTTTGCAGCAGCCCTATGGAACCTTGCTGGCGCTTGTCATTTCCTTCTTTGACGCACTGCCGTTCCTTGGGACAGGAGGAATTCTGATTCCGTGGGCCATTTTCTCCCTGCTAACACACCATTATCTAAAGGCCGTGCTTCTTATCGTGGCCTACGGCGTTGCACTTGCTATCCGGCAGTTTTTGGAACCGAAATTGGTTAGTATGCAAATTGGCATGCCACCTATATTAACCATTATGTCCATTTATTTAGGATTAAAAATTTTCGGCTTCGTCGGCGTTATCATCGGCCCCGCACTGCTGATTATTATCAAAGATATGGTGGACTCTGGCTTGCTGCACAATCTATATGCCAATGATGAGGAGTACGAAAAGCAAACACTACCTCCACCAGAGGATTCCTAGTGAATCCTCCGCCATGGCAAACAGTTGCCGCGCACATCTCTGTTCATTCATTTATTTTTTCAACTACTTGAATAGGAGTGGTACGATGATGAATTGCTTGAGAATATTTTATGTTTTTCTTGCTGCCATATTGATCGGCGAATCGATCCCGCTGCGCATTTTAGCGCAGGAGGAAAATCGGTACGTGGACATCTATGCCTCTCGTGCTAGTAGCTATGCACTAAGGGATGATGGCACGGTATGGTGCTGGGGCGGTGAACATTTTGTTCCGGTTAGAATCAAGGCCCCCTTCCCTACGCCCTCCCCCTCTCCTTCACCGTCAGCGTTGTTGGACAGCATACCGGACGTAAAAGACGTGGTATCTGTTGAGGATATTGGAACTTTTATCGTCGTATTAAAAAATGATGGTACTGTATGGTATTGGCTTGAAGATGCGCAATACCATAACCAATTGGCGCCGAAAGAGCCTACGCAAATACAGGGGTTGGATCACGTGATATCTGTTTCCGCTTATTATACTATTACGACCGGTTCCTACCATACTTGGGGGGGGCAAAGTCCACTCATTGTAACACGTATCGTTGCGGTGAAAGAAGACGGCAGCGTCTGGAAATTGGATTCTGGCGGGTTGGTTCAGGTTTACGGCCTCCATCACGCGGTTAAAGCGAGTACCGGAAAAGACCATACGTTGATTTTGGATCGTGCTGGCAGGGTGTTTGCCTTTGGAAACAATCGCGGTGGTAAGCTGGGAAATGGTTTTTCCACAACGTTACAATATCCGAAAAAAATTGCGCATGTCTCCGGCGCCGTTCAGGTTTTTGCAGACGTGGGCCATACAGCAGTACTGACCTGGGACAACAAACTGTATGAATGGTTTTCCTCTGATATGGTGGATCAAAACCTGAATGTTATCCCGCAATCTTCTATGCGGTGTATGAACATTCCAGATGTACAAAATCTGAGCGGTATCAACGTAACCCCTACCGCTACTGAACTATATGATGGGGAGACGTATCAATGCATCGGCAAAGAGGGAGAAACTACCTCTGCCAGCATGACACATTATCCAAATGAACCTTCCAATGTCATCCAAGTTGCACAAAACCGTTCAGAGCGTGTTGGTGCCTTGGGTGACCGGGATGTGCTTGCCATGCTTACAGAGAATGGAACGGTTTGGATAAAGGATTATATGGATTCGGAATATCATTTGATACCAGGCCTAAACGATATTATTGCCATTGACATGACGTATCATGGATTATACGCTTTAAAACGCGACGGAACCGTTTGGAATGAAAAGGCAGCGCAACTAGGAGGCCTTACCGGTATCTTGGCTATTTCCTGTGGTCACACCTATTCTATAGCGCTTAAAAACGATGGGACGGTATATCAGTTAGACCGTTTTGACCATGTTACCCCCATTGATAATTTAAGCGGTATCATATCCGTTGCCGCCGGTGGACGCACTTACCGGCCTAAAACAAGTGACGATGGTACAGTCAATTACTATTTTGCCGCGCTGCAAAATGACGGGAGCCTCTGGGTATGGGGTGATAACACAAACGGCCATTTAGGTGTCAATAGCATGCCTTCTGAAACTGCACAGCCGGTTTTAGACACTAACATGATTTACAAAATTAACGATACTTCTATGATCTTCGAAGGCGTGGAATATGCTGTTGACGAATACCGAAATACCATTCCGCTACTGATTGATAACCGGACCTTTGTTCCTCTGCGCAGTTTTATTGAAACAATCGGCGGCTCCGTTACGTGGGTGCCGGAAGCGGATAAAGTTCATATCTTATATCAAGATACTAGTATAGAGCTGTGGATCAACTGTAACCAGTATACAGTCAACGGCGAAATAAAAACTTTGGATAGCGCTCCACAGCTGATACAGGCTAGGACAATGGTTCCGGTACGCGCTATCGCCGAAGAATTGGGCTTTCAAGTCGACTGGAGCGATTTTCATGAAGCTGTTTCAATTAGTTGGGATACTTTCTAAATACACAATTTATTAAAATTCCGTATTTGATATTTTCGTATATACAATATGAATATAGCATAAAGGAGTCCTTTCCCAACCTACTTGTTTGGAAAAAGGACTCCTTTTTATTGTAGCATTATAGGGAAGCCGTTTTCCCTGGACTAGCAGATATGACATGCTCTGTCCCTAATACCGCAGTTGGGGAAGAAAATACTTCCTGTATGAGAGTTGTAATCCGGTCCACTGCAATCACTTGAACAGAAAAATGTTCAAATGTCTCCTGCCAATTTTCTGCCGGAATAAACACCTTATCTACTCCTGCATTTTGTGCTGCTTCGATTTTCGCATAAACACCACCCACAGGCTTTATTTTTCCCGTCATGGACACTTCTCCTGTCATTGCAATATGGGAGTCCACCGGTGTTCCCGTTGCCGCTGAATAAAGCGCGCATAATATTGCAACCCCTGCTGAGGGTCCATCAACGGGCATTCCCCCAGGAATGTTAATGTGAATATGTTTGTTGCGAATGTCAATATGAAAGAATTTCCACAGCAGTAAAACTGCATTTTGAACCGATGCTTTTGCCGTAGACACTCGACATAACTTTCGGTTTCCTGATTCAATTGTCTCTTGTTCTGTGATACCGCAAAGCTCTATGCCTTCCCCCTCGCTGATGTCCGCTTCGATCTCCATGAGCATGCCAGCTGATGCTCCTGTAACAGCTAACCCATTTACACAACCGATTTCCCAGTCTCCAGAAATTTTATGCTGCAAACGCGGACTATATTTTCCCATTTCTGCTACCCATTCGGCATCTTCTAAGGTTACCGTACTGCGTCCTTCTACCATAGCGACGCTACCAGCAATTTGCATCATATTTACGGCATCCCTGCCATTTTGGCTATAGCGGGCAATGTATTCACACACACCGTCCCGTAGCTGAAATCCTCCTTTGGCCGCGGCGTTTTTTGCAATTTTCTTTGTTTGTTCTACAGTTAAATCCTGAAAAAACACTTCCACGCACCGCGACCGTATGGCCGATGGAATATCTTCTGGCCGCCGTGTTGTCGCACCAATTAATCTAAAATCTGCTGGCAGGCCATTATCGAAAATGTCTCGAATATGTCTTGGAATATTAGTATCATCTGCATTATAATAGGCACTTTCTAAAAAAACCTTGCGGTCTTCCAGCACCTTTAATAGCTTATTCATTTGAATGGGATGCAATTCACCAATCTCATCAATAAACAAAATGCCACCGTTTGCTTTTGTTACAGCTCCCGGTTTTGGCTGTGGAATTCCAGCTGGTCCATATGCTCCGGCCCCTTGATAGATCGGGTCATGGACAGACCCAATCAAAGGGTCGGCAATGTTTCTTTCATCAAACCGCATTGTGGTTGCATCTGTTTCAATAAATTTCGCATCAGGGCCAAATGGGGATAATACGCTTTTTTTAGCCTCTTCCAGTACCAGCCTAGCAGCTGCCGTCTTACCAACGCCCGGCGGTCCATAAATAATGACATGTTGGGGGTTGGTTCCGCATAGCGCCGCCTTTAGCGCCCGGATTCCCTGTTCTTGGCCTTCAATTTCATCAAAACTTGACGGTCGTGTTTTTTCCGTCAGTGGTTTTGTGAGTTTGACTTGCCGCAGTTTATTCAAACGTTCCAGCTCGCGCTTCCCCTGCGTCTTGATCGCGTCTTTTGTGACCGATTTTTCCTTTAGCATACCAAAAAAATAAATTCCAATAATTAGGGTGAATAACAATTGCACCAATAATACTACAGTTGATAACATAGACATCCTCCATCCAACACAACAGTTCCGATTCATCACAAAATGAACATATCGGAATCATTTTTCAAAATTTAGTATTTACCACTGAAATTGTTTTATCCTTGTCATTGTTTGGAAGATTTTTACCCACACTGTATTTAGACAAAAAAGAGTGGCTCACATTGTTGAGAAACCACCCTTTTTCAACGCATAGACACCTTTTCGCGAGCCGATATTGCTATGAAACAATATTTATCCTTTTAAATACTTTAAAATAGGATCCAAATTTTTCGGATCTGTCCAGTCGCATGCCCGCCCAACGGCGCTCATTAACGCTGTTTCCCATGGCTCAAAAGTTGCAGGATCCTTCCGGGCCATCATTTTTTGCATCATGCGGCACAGTAGCTTATCCGTGACAGTCATCTTTTTTTCATCCCAAGCTCCACGGCAATAAAAGCAGGGAAGATTTTTCAAGTTTTTCTTCAAATTCAATTTACGGACTTCTTGAAAGGTCGACTCATCATATGGTGATGCCCCTACACAAAATATTGCTACTATTTTATCCTGTAACACGTGTATATTCTTTTTCAAAAAGGAAAGTCCCGCAATATGTGATGCATATATACCACCGCCCAATAGGATGGTCCGATATGGCATAATTTGCTGTATTGTTACCTTTTTCGTTTCAAAACAATCATAACCTAATTTCTGCTGAAGCCACGTGGCATATTTTTTAGTTGCGCCATATTTTGATTGATATAAAATCACTCCTGGCTGCATGTTCAGTTCCCTCCTAACGTCTCTATATGGGATTCTTTATTCCGATTCTGCACACAACTTTCCTGAACTTCCAAATTGCTTCAACATCGTGTTTTTAACCCAAGCAAATCTTCCCAAAACACTCTGGACGATGAAAATCCGGCTGAGGCGCCACAATTGGATTC
>CALLNG010000091.1 GCA_938005345.1 uncultured Clostridia bacterium | reverse complement strand
TTGATTCATGTCATACGGCGTTTCCTGATACACATATTAATTTAGCCAATTAGAAAACAGCAAATGTGCATGTCCCCGCCAGCGGACTTGCGGCGCTTTATTTGGATTGTCGTCTTTATAATAATGCCGCGGCATTGCAATAGCCTTGCCCTTTTCCAAGTCCCGCCGGTACTCTCCATCCAAAGTGAGGGCATCATATTCACTGTGTCCGGTCACAAAAATTTGTTTTCCGCCCCGAGAAGCCACTAAATAAATACCAGCCTCTTGAGAGGACGCTAAAATCTCCAGCTCCGGATGTTTGGCAATATCCTCCTTCCGGATTTCGGTATACCGGGAATGCGGCGCAAAAAACACATCATCAAATCCACGCAGCAATTTTGTCTTTTTATGATGAATTTTATGTTCAAATACGCCAAACATCTTTTCTTCCAGGTTATATTTGGGGATTCCATAATGATAGTATAACGCCGCCTGTGCACCCCAGCAGATATGCAGCGTGCTGGTTACATGGCTGCGCGTCCATTCCATAATGGTACACAGTTCCTCCCAGTACGTTGTTTCTTCAAACTCCATATGTTCTACCGGCGCGCCGGTGATAATCATGCCATCATATTTTTTGTCACAGACTTCTTCAAAGGAATGGTAAAAATGCTGCAAATACTCCTCTGGTGTGTTTTTGGAGCGGTATGTTGACGTGCGGAGCAATTCCACTTCTACCTGCAGCGGCGTGTTTCCCAGCAGCCGCATGAGCTGCGTCTCCGTCGTGACTTTGGTTGGCATGAGGTTCAGTATGATAATATGCAGCGGACGGATATCCTGGTGAATCGCCTTTTTCTCTGGCATGACAAAAATATTCTCCGATTGCAGTTGGCGCTTGGCCGGTAATTTATCAGGTATTTTAATGGGCACTGCTTCCACCTCGTTTCTTGTTCCCTCAATTTCACGCAGGACATGACTCCGTATGCTCAAACGCAGATTTCTTCCGCAATTTTTTCATACAACGGAAATTCTGTCCAATGCAAAAGTGAATCTGCCGTCCATATAGGCCGCAGATTTTTGCCGTGTAGTTCTATTATAGCAAACCTGCCATGCATAATCAAGAGTCTTTTTTCCCATACTACGAAAAACGTTTGAATTTTAAGAAAGGAAGTGCTGTGCATGGCTGAACCGCAGAAAAACGAGGAAACAACAGAGGAAAAACAAAATGCCATAGAATCCTTCGGCAGTATGGGGCTGCCGGGAAAAAACGGAGACCTTTATTGCCTATCGATCATTGGACAGATTGAAGGGCACAATGTTTTGCCGCCGCAAAATAAAACAACCAAATATGAACATCTCATTCCACTTATTGTCTCGGTGGAAGAGGACAAAGAAATTCAAGGAATGTTGATTATTTTAAACACCGTAGGCGGCGAAGTGGAAGCTGGCCTCGCCATTGCCGAACTGATCAGCGGCATGAGTAAACCGACCGTTTCCCTGGTCCTAGGCGGCGGGC
>CALLNG010000090.1 GCA_938005345.1 uncultured Clostridia bacterium | reverse complement strand
ATAGATCACATTATTTCCATCATATGATTCATGTAAAATGTTAATATCCAGCGCATTGTAAATCATCGTCATGACATCGCCGCGTTTGGCTGGCGATTCATAGGCAGCGGTAACGTCGCGCGTCAATTTCTCTTCCGCTGCGACTAATATATATCCATTAGGATATCCGCCTTTCTGCTGCGCCACAATGTCATACCCCAATGCGACGACAAGCGTTTTAATGCAATCCTGCACCAGTACTTTATCATCCGGCCGGAATGTTCCATCCGGATATCCTTGGAACATTCCTACACTCGCCGCAAAATTTATGTACGCTCTTGCCCAATGTTCTTCTGGGATATCACTAAACATCTCTTTGCTTTCGCCCATCGCACTAATTTCGGAATATCCATAGAGGTTGATCATCATTTTGACAAATTCTGCCCTTGTGATTTCCTCATCCAGCAGTAAATCTCCATTTTCATCCCCTGTCACAATACCCAGCGACGTGATATCGAAAATGACTTTATCCGTTACTGCGAACGCTGGCAAGCTCCCCATAACCATGCAGGCAATGAGAACTGCTGACAAAAGTTTTTTCATTTCAATCCCTCTTTCTTTACTTAGTTTTTAGCACCTCTTTTATGAACATTGTATAGCAATATTATATATTATTTGCCCACAAAAATAAAGGCACAAAATATGCAAACCGTGTTACAATATCCCAAAACCCATTATTTTCATAAAATGTGAAAATAGCTGTATTTCGCTTACCATAATCATTCCCAGCATTTTCTATTTTTGTTTTGGAAACAATAAAAAAGTAGAGCCGGCAGACGATGCCTGCCAGCTCTACTTTTAAGAATACCTGCCTATTATAACATATAGAAATAAAGTGAGTAACAAAATGAAACATAAAATGCAGCAAAACCATAGTTTTCTCTTTCTGTTTTTTTTGTATTTTCTCATTTGGACTTCCCGTGTGGTTTCGGTGGAAGCTAAAATAAACTCATCAATGATAGCCTGCGCTTCTTTTACAATATCACGCAATGCAATCCCGCCCCTTTAATATAATTTCATGACCATTGCCGTCATGTCGTCTTTTGGCAGCCCTTTAGAAAGCGCCGCTACAATCATTTCATCTGCAACTTGTTTGCACGATTTCTCTTCGCATGCTTCCACAACACTGCACAAATAATTTTCTCCTTCAATTCTGTCCCCAATATTGTCTGGAATCCCATCTGTCATCATAGCAATATACACCGGCGTCTCCAGTTCTTCGCACCGGAACTCGATTTCATCCATTGGCAGAATTCCCAGCGGCATGGAGCCCCAACGCATAATACGTGTCTCTGACGGCGTTTTTACAACGGTTGCCGCCGCGCCAGCTTTAATAAACTTTACCTGCCCTGTATTCAAATCTGCACTCACAATGTCCGCTGTGGTGCATGACTCATTTTCTTTTGCTGCAATCATGGACGTATTCATGGTCCGTAGCGCCGCAGCCGGTTCATATCCAGCCCGAATGAGCCGCTCATACAATCCCACT
>CALLNG010000089.1 GCA_938005345.1 uncultured Clostridia bacterium | reverse complement strand
CAAAGGGGTGTCCGCATTGTGGCCGAAGCGGGAACAGGACCTTCTCTATTTGGTATTCAGGTGCAGGAGCAGATGATGGTAGGCGCAATGCCGACGCTGACAGGCCGGGTGCAGGTTCCGGCCATTCCGGTGGAAATGGTGGCCCAAGGAGCGACGCTGCAAGGACTTGAAGAAACCTGGATTTGGGGAGAATGGGATGGACAGCGGGAAGCGGTTGTTGGAACCAAAGGTCCGGTTTGCTTTGTTGGAATGCGGTTAACAGAGTTTGCCGCGCAATGGGCGCGGGTAGAATATTTGCCTGTATTGCAAGAGACGTTCGGTTTGGAGGCAGGCCAGCAGCCGCAACGCCAAGTACTGGCGGTTTCTGTAAGCAACCAGGCTGGGAAAATGACGATTCAGGCGCCGCAGCCAGATGTGATTTTACCAGTAGCCTATGCTGGACCTGTGCAAGTGCTTGCGGGACAAATCGTCCGGGTACATAGCCTATTAAAAATGCAGACGGATATGGTTGTGCTTCAGGCGTCGTACCAGTGGGACGGAATTGTCATGACCGGACTGGGACTGCTGATGGCATTGCTGTCAGCGTTGCTGATTCGGAACCGGCACATCTCTCCTAAAGAAGAACCGTTTTTAGATATAGGCGATGGGCCGAACACGCTTTCTGGAAAAAACTGAAACAGCTACGGATTTTAGGGTGCGCAACCGATAGTTGCCGGATAGTTGCTGGACAATCCCCTAATTTTACTGTAAAATGTAGAAAAAATAGGTGCAGTAAAAAACAAGGAGGAATGTATGAAATGGGAGAGCGTATCAAACAGCTTCGCCAGCGGCGGCATTTGTCCCAGGAAGCCGTTGCAGAAAAGCTACAGGTTTCAAGACAAGCAGTGACAAAATGGGAAAACGGGCGTTCTATGCCTAGTACCGCAAATTTGCTGGCGCTGTGCGACTTATTTGATGTGACGATGGAGGAATTGTGTCCGCCAGACCAAGAAGGACATAGCAAAAGAAAGAGCACATCCAAACCATGGAAATGGATGTTGCTGGCGGCCACTTTCATTAGTGCGGCTTTATCGGGAATCGCTATTGCGGCAAATATATATCAGCCATTTCCAGATAATGCCATTGGTTATGCAGATGCGGAGACCAATATTGCGGTGGTAGGGACTCCGTATTGGGTGTATGGCTTATGCGGATTCACAATTCTGCTGGTAGCTGTTACGGTGTTTGTCTTCCTTTTGGAAAAAAGAAATCGTCGTGGAGATGCCTCGTGAAAAATATGGTGGCCTGTTGTGGGAATATCTGCCACAGCTTTGCTGATAGGGTGCAGATTAAGAGTAGTGCAGCAAACAAGATATTGGGAATCTACATTATGCTGTCCAATTAGTTAGAGAAACAAAGCGTTCTGCAAAGAAGGGTTAGCAGAACGCTTTGTTATATTCCGGTATGCTGATTGGTGAAGGAAACGTTGTTTATTTAAGATTGTGTTTCCGCCTTATGCGCTTCAATTAGCGCATATAATTTAGCGATG
>CALLNG010000088.1 GCA_938005345.1 uncultured Clostridia bacterium | reverse complement strand
TACGCTTGCCGGTGAGCATTCGGTTTTGACGGAATTTGAATCGGTATACGATAAAATTATTACTTTTGATGTTGCACCGGAAGACCTGCCCATCAAACTGGAAAAGAATGGAACCATTTGGGATGCCGCGGCATATGAAGTGGTGGACGGTTGCAAACTGAAGATGACATTTGAAACGAAAATCACGCCGGAATGCATGCTGCATGGCGCTTATCAAAAGAACCTGTTCAGCCCGGTGCCGGAGGATTTTGCCACCCATCTGCCAATACTGTCATTTTACGGTGTGCCGCTGTCGTGACAAGCGGCACCGATGGCAACATGCAACGCTGCCGCCCGGCTGCAACCAAACTGTAACCCCATTTTTTTTACTTTGACATTTACAATAAAAGGGTGTATAATAGAAACTAAGGAAAATATCGGTTATATTTTGCTGGGAATGCAGCATTGGGAGGAAGTGAAACGCGTATGTACAGGATTGGAGATAAAATTTCCTATCCCATGCATGGTGCGGGAATTGTGGAAGCAATTGAGGACAAGGAAGTGATGG
Source organism: uncultured Clostridia bacterium (assembly GCA_938005345.1). GTDB lineage: Bacteria > Bacillota > Clostridia > RUG12999 > RUG12999 > JAAWTG01. The sequence continues at coordinate 981 of CALLNG010000088.1, read as the reverse complement.
GCGAGGTCCAGCGGTACTATGTTATCAAAATGTCGTATGACGATATGACGGTGATGCTGCCAACAAAGCCGCATGGTGCGCGGCTCACACGCTATATCATCAGTCCAGAGGAAGCAGAAAAAGTTATTGATTATTTTTCCAGCTACCAGGAAAATGTCAGCGAAAATTGGAACAAACGGTACCGGGAAAATGTAGAGCGTATCAAAAGCGGCGATATTTATGAGGTAGCGCAGGTGGTGAAAACGTTGATGTGCCGCGATAAATTGAAAGGGCTTTCCTCTTCGGAGCGGAAAATGCTTTGTAGCGCTAAACATATTCTCATCAGTGAATTGATTCTGGCAAAAAATAGTTCCAAAGAGGAAATGGAACAGCTTTTGCTGCGTCTGGTGGGGTAAAACGATGATAGTGACATGTATTGTAGCGGGCGGCAGCGGCACGCGGATGGGACAAGCTGTGCCCAAACAGTTTTTGCCGCTGCTGGGCGAGCCTGTGCTGGTGCATACAGTGCGCCGTTTCTGGCAGATAAGCGACCTCATTTTGGTGGGGACTCATCCGGCATATGTGCAGCAAACCCGGCAGCTGCTGCCGCAGAAGCGGGTGCAGGTGATAGCAGGCGGAAAATCGCGTATGGAAACGGTGCAGCGTCTAGCTGCGGCGTTGCAATGCGGGGAGAAAGATGTGGTATTGACCCACGATGCGGTGCGCCCGTTTGTCAGCGAACGGATGCTGCGGCAATCGGTGGAGCAGGCGCGCCGGGTGGGCGCATGCGGCGTGTTTGTTCCCTGTGTGGATACCATCGCCGTATCACAGGACGGATTGCAGTTGGAGAGTGTGCCGCCGCGGCGTAGCCTGTATCAGGTGCAAACGCCGCAAACTTTTTTATATGGGACGCTCATGCAGCTGCTTCCCCATGCGCATGAAGGGCTGACGGATTTGTGCGGCCTGGCGGTAGAGCAGGGCCAGCCTGTGGCAATGGTAGAA
>CALLNG010000087.1 GCA_938005345.1 uncultured Clostridia bacterium | reverse complement strand
GAGGTGGACACCTCCGGCGGTACGGTTACCATTTCCGCATCAGGCGGAGGGCAAAAAGGTTCTGCGGTATACCGGGAAACAGGAACCTGGTATTGCCCGCCTGGCGTGACGAAAGTAACGGTAATTGCTATTGGCGGCGGAGGTGGCGGTGGAAGCCGCAACGGCCCAGACTTCACAAAAGGCGGAGGCGGTGGAGGCGGCGGAAATATCCGCCTATATGAAAATGTTAGCGTTACACCTGGTACAACATATGATGTGGTAGTTGGCGCGGGTGGTTTTGGCGGTAATAGTTCTTCCCAAGACGGCAAAAGCGGCGGAACAAGTTACTTTCGCTCTACTTCCTATGGAGCCACAGGGGGCACAGGCGGAGCAGTGGGAACAAGTTCTGCTATTGGTGCAGGAGGAAACGGTCAAGCCGGAGGCGGCGGAGGAGGGACTGCGGCAGCAAACGGCGGGAATGGATATACAGGAGCAGATGGTAGCGGTGCACTGGGCGGAGATGGCAGCGGCCAACCGATAAGTGCAGATATGATTGCCAAAACAACAGGGGGACAATATGCACTGTGTAACGGAGGAAAAAGCGCAGGTCATGGGATAAGCAGCGGCAGTGTCAATGAAGAGGCACCTAATAGCGTTGGATGTGGTGGAAAGGGAGCATTAACAGTAACAAACAGCCAAACTATCAGCGGACAAACAGGCGGCGATGGCGGCGTTTATATTTATTATGAGGTGGAATAATATGGCGAAGTATCAAATTTTGCAAAACGGCGAAGTAGTTAATACAATAACGGGTTCAGCAACAATCGTACAAGCGTATGCACAGCGTAACGGCTATGTTGCTGAATTAATAAAAGAGTCCCTAACAACGGAAGAGCAGATGGAGGAAATCCGGCAGAAGCAGCAGGAGTTGCAGGAAACACTGGATATATTACTGGGGGTGCAGGGAAATGAGTGATAAGAAACGGATAGCGCAGCAAATCAACCGGTTTTTACAAATGGCGGTGCAATCGGCAAAGTTACCGGAGGAACAGGCGCTAGAAGTAGCGGAGTTATACCCCAAATGGACCTACCCCAAACCCTACGCAGCAGACGAAATCGTGGGCTATGGAGTAAAGGAAGAGGGAGGAACGCAGCTATACAAAGTGCTGCAAGCGCATCAATCCCAGGAGGACTGGAAACCGGATACCGCGCCGTCGCTGTATCAAAAGGTAGGGTTTACCGAAGACGGGACCGCCATTTGGAGCCAGCCATTAGGCGCTGTGGATGCATACAAGATGGGTGACATTGTATCGCATAAAGGACAGCTTTGGAAGTCTACCATCGACAATAACGTGTGGGAGCCTGGCGTATACGGCTGGGAAGAAGCGGAAGGTTGATTTTTTGTATTTGACAAGAAATAGCAGAATATGATATAATAAGCGCTGGCAAGAGTAATGGTGGTGGTTGTTTCCAACTCCCTTGACGAAAGGGGGTTGAAATATGGAATACATAGTAGTGATTATGTATTTGATATTTTTGACCGTATGGGTCATTAAAAAGAAATAACCGCCCTAGGCGGGCGGCTCTCCTATCAAGTATTAACATTTGTGGGAGCAACCGCACGCAAACGCTGTTACTCTTGCTATTATTATATCATAATTTAGAAAAATGTCAAGCGTTTCTTTAGGAAGCGCTTTTTTCATGCATAAAAAATAAAGGGGGCATTGTAATGAAAGTATGCATTGACGCAGGACACGGCGGCAAAGACGGCGGCGCACAAGGGGCTAGTGTAGCGGAAAAATGGATTGCGCTGGATGTGGCAAACCGTGTGGCACAGAAGCTGCAAAACAGTGGCATGAGTGTGGTCATGACGCGGGACAGCGATTACTTTGTAGAGCTAGCCGAACGGGCGAATATTGCCAACCAAACAGGCGCGGATGTATTTGTATCCATCCACTGCAACAGTGGGCCGTCTACAGCGCAAGGGACGGAAGTATGGAGCTATCCAGGGGCGGCAGAGGACAAACGGCTGGCGGAGCATATTCTAGGACGCATGATAGCGCGTACCGGATTGCGCAGCCGTGGAACAAAAGAAGAGAATTTTGCGGTGCTGCGGCTGACCCGGTGCCCGGCGGCACTGGTGGAGTTGGGGTTCATTTCTAACCCTGAGGAAGAACAGACCATGAAAACGTTTGACTATCAGGACCAGGCGTCCACGGCAATCGTGGAGGGAATTAAACAGTATATGGGGATTGCGGAGGTGGAAAACGTGCAGGAGCTAGAATCGGTCAATGACATTGTATGGGAGTTGGTGAACCGTGGGATTATCACGGACAAGGGATTATGGCTGGACAAACTGGAAAAAGACGCGGACGCATATTGGCTGGCGCGTAAGGCCGTAAACTATATGAGGGGGATGTAGGGATGGATACAGCAATCACGAGGGCGGAGCATGAAGAGTTTCGCAAAAGAATAGAAGAACGGGACAACCGGCAGGACAAGCGGCTGGAAATCCTGGAAGAGAATACGAAACAAATGGGGTCGCTCACCGTGTCCGTTGCGGAAATGGCGCAAAGTATCAAACAGATGGTGAAAGTACAGGAACAACATGGGCGGCAGCTGGAAGAATTGAAAAGCCGCGATGGGAAGATGTGGCGCAAGGCGGTAGGGTATGTGGTAACAACCGTCATTGGCCTTGTGCTGGGGTTTGTTGCGACGAAAATAGGCTTGTAGGAGGTAAAAAAAGATGTATGAATTGTTAAAGGAATTTGTAAAGCCGGAAATGTTAGTATTAATTCCGGTATTATATCTAATTGGTATAGCAATCAAGCGGAGCCAGATAACAGATAAACTAATACCGTGGATTCTAGGGGCTATATCGGTTGTTTTGTGCGGCTTATACATAGCCGCTACAACGCAAATAACAGGCTGGCAAAGTGGAATCATGGCGATATTTACGGCAATTACACAAGGTATATTGATTGCTGGCTGTAGCGTTTATGTAAACCAGCTTGTGAAGCAAAGCAAAACGGTGGAATGATATAGGCGAGGTCGAAAATGGTTCCCGACACACTCCGTCTTTGGAGTACCTGAGATGCTGGATACACCGCCCAGCCGCCTATCCATTATAGAACGTAAAAGCGGGGAGTCTGATGGATTCCCCGCATTTGCGTCTAACTTATTTTTCCGTTGAATTGCCATTTTGCAAAATAACAGAAATGAGAAATAAGATGGCGAATAAGAAAGATACAATGGACCAAATGATTAAATCTTGAAATGTTCCAGCTTGTTTTTTATTTTTATGTCAGTCAAAAATCAGTCAAATAATAAATCGGAACAACAAATAATATAAAACAAACCCGCCTGAAACACACTGTTCAAGCGGGTTTTTACTGGTGCGCCA
>CALLNG010000086.1 GCA_938005345.1 uncultured Clostridia bacterium | reverse complement strand
GGGATTCTTTAAATACGGGAGAAAAGGTGACGACACCACTTATTTTAGAAACTGGCAAATGCAGCTTTCGGGAAATGTACAGCTGCACATCATGCGATAAATATCCGAACAGCTGCTGTGCTTCATGCAGAATTTCTACAAGAGAGCCACTTGCGTCGGTAACGTTTTCAATGATGTCATCCAACTGGGCATATAATGCTTTGGTCTGTTCATCCATAGTTGAACCCGTCCTTTCTTTCAAGAAAATAACCTTGCTCGGGATTACTAGTATTTGGAAGAAATAGATTTCTATACCAGCCGCCTTCCCGTTGTTGTTTGAATGCAAAATAGGCGGATACTCATTGTGCCTTTATTGTATCACAGAACCCTGATATTGACAAGGGGGCAATTTGTATACAATTTTGAAATGTATGGTGATAGTTTTGTGGAATTGTAAAAAAAATAGGGCAAGCCATCTGGCTTGCCCTATGGGTATGTAGTAGTATATCAAGTATCCAAAGAAGGTGTAGTTTCTTTTTCTTCCAGCACATCCAGTTTGGAAACGGAAACTTCAAATGCTGTTTTGGTTTCTGAGGAGCCATCTTCATATTTTTTTTGATATTCACGGCTTTGAATGCGACCGCTTAGCTGAATATGTGCGCCCACCTCCAGCGAGGAAGCGAACTTTGCGTTTCGGCCCCAAACAATGCAGGGGATGTAATCCGACTTTCCATAAGAACGGTTAACAGCCAGCAGGATATCGGCAATCTCTCTGGAAAACGGTGTAGTGCGGTAAACTGGGGGTTTGCAGATATAACCGGTAAGAGTGATGACATTGGGATTGTCAATATGTTCGATTTCGTCTCCCAGGCGAATGTCACGGGCAAACAAGGAAAGTACAAGTTTGCTCCCGGTTCCGCTGTAATTATTATAGGAGCGGTACTGTCCGACTATTTCCACTAACATCCCTTCTGCCAGTTCTAGGCCGCAAAGCAGCTTTTCGGAAATCATGACGTTAATTAAATCATAGACACCGCTTAGCCGCGGTACCTGTACGGAAAATAAGTAAAAATCTTCGTCAAAATGCCGGTGGCTAAGCACCGGCGGCTTTGTAATCTCTCCCACAATCTGTGCATGGTTATTTTGCGTTATGTGTTCCATATTTTGTTATCTCCTCTCAAGGGTTTTTAATTTCTGGTAGCAATGACGCCGTTTTAGTAAACATTGGCGCCCGCTTCCTGGTCGACACTCTGCCGTCCAGCGTGGTCAATGGAATAGCTGTGTTTATAAATTAACTGGGAAACAGGCACAATGCTATAGCCCGCCTGCTGCAGTTTGGGGATCAGCATATCAAGCGCTTCTGGTGTGTACTTGGCCTCGTTGTGAAACAAGCAAATAGAACCGTTTTGTACACTTCCTAAAACGCGTTCGGTGATTTCTGAAGCGGTTAAGTCTTTCCAGTCTAAACTGTCTACGTCCCATTGAATAACTTCAAATCCGGCGTCACGCGCGGCTTTTACGACAGTTTCATTATATTCTCCATATGGTGCACGGAACAATTTTTTGGAGTCGCCTGTGAGCGATTGGATTTTTTGTTCGCAGTTTTGAATATCGGCAGTGATCTCCTCTGCGGAAAGTTGATTGAAATGGAGATGGGAATCGGAATGGTTGAGAATTTCATGTCCAGCTGCTTGAAATGCTTTCACGGACTCAGGATACCGGTCCGCCCAACCGCCAACGACAAAAATACTCACCTTGACATTATATTTATTAAAAATGTCAATCAGCTGCTGCGTATCAGAGTCACCCCAGGCGGCATCAAAGGTTAAAGCAATTTTTTGGTCCGGGGTTTCCACGCTATAAATGGGGATCTCTTTTCCGCTCACGGTGGAAGTGATAATGCTGGGATTAGTTACACCAAAGGTAATCAGACCCAAAAGCAGCATAATAACAACAGAATAAACAATCAATGTATCCTTTGATAAAACAAATATTTTCAATACGGTTCGCCCCCTGTTTGAAACAATCATATACTACAATGTATTCAGGGGAAGAGGGATTCATGAATAAAAATTTATGCAATTCTAAAAGAGAAAAAAAGAGCCGCTATAAGCGGCTCTGAAACGACAAAATTTAAGGTAGAAAGGATGCTATTTGGCTTGCGTAGGGCATCCCAGTTTGTGCACCATAATGTGTGACAGATATACCAGCGCAGATGTTAGCTAGCGAAATGGCCTGGCGCAGCGGAAAATCTTGGGAGAGAAAATGGCAAAGTGCTCCGTTGAAACAGTCTCCCGCACCTGTGGCATCCACTCGTGCACCATGTTCATGCGGCGGCAGCAAAATAGGGGAATGACCATCATGAAATAAAACCCCGCGCCGGCCCAGTGTGATAATCAGTTTTTCCGGGTACTGGGCGGCGGCAGCATATGCGTCCTCCACTCCTGTGACAGACTGAAATTCGTGTTGATTTGGAGTAATATAACGCGCTGCGGCATACACAGCAGAGGATACCTGCTTGCAGGGAGCTGGGTTGACAATAAGTAATTTGTTGTATTTTTGGCATAAATGCGCAGTATGCTCGATGACTGGAAGTGGTATGCTAAACTGCATCAGTATTATATCCGCAGCAAGTAGCAGGTCTAAATGGCGGTCAATTTGAGCACAGGAAAATGCGGCATTTGCCCCTTCTAATTTGGTAATAGCGTTGCGACCCTCCACGACATGAATAAATGTGGTGCCAGTTGGTGTGTCCACTGTTTCCACACCTTCAAGATTGACACCGTTTTTTTTCAAATTGTCCAATGCACGCACACCGTTTGGATCCGCTCCCACACAGCCAATCAAGGAAACCTTTGAACCGAGACGGGACAGGGCAACTGCCTGGTTGGCACCTTTACCGCCGGGCACATAGGAAATTTCTTTGGCATAGCTGCTGGCCTGCGTTGTGGGAAACCGGTCACATGAAAGAACGGTATCCATGTTGATACTGCCGACAACGGTAACCATTGCCATGAAACACACCCTCATTTCTCATTTGATATGATTTAGATTATATACCAACTACAGCAAAAAAGCAATCGAATTTTCTCTTTTTATCTTGATTTCAATGGAAATCTATACTATAATGAAATGTACGTACAAAACGAGAAAATAATTCTTAAGAGAAAGGAATGGGGATGGAAAGATGAGCCATGAGACATATGAAAGCCCATTTAACACACGGTATGCCAGTAAACAGATGCAGTATCTGTTTTCGCCGGACAAAAAATTCAAAACGTGGCGCAAGCTATGGATTGCGTTAGCCGAAGCAGAACGGGAACTGGGATTGGAGATTACGGAAGAACAAATCGCCGAGCTCAAAGCGGCGCAGGATGACATCAATTATGATGTCGCGCAGCAACGGGAAAAGGAAGTGCGTCACGATGTGATGGCGCATGTATATGCCTATGGGGTACAGTGTCCCAAGGCAAAGGGGATTATTCATTTGGGTGCGACCTCCTGCTATGTGGGAGATAATACTGATTTGATCATTATGACAGAGGCACTGCGCCTGGTGCGGAAAAAACTGGTGGCGGTCATTGCGAAACTGTCTCAGTTTGCCCTACAATATAAGGACCAGCCAACCCTGGGATTTACGCATTTTCAACCGGCGCAGCTAACTACGGTAGGGAAACGGGCCACGCTATGGATACATGATTTGTTAATGGACGTGGAAGAACTAGATTTTCGGCTGAGCGCTATGAAATTGCTAGGATCCAAAGGAACTACGGGAACGCAGGCAAGTTTTGTAGAATTATTTGACGGCGACATGGAAAAAGTGAAACA
>CALLNG010000085.1 GCA_938005345.1 uncultured Clostridia bacterium | reverse complement strand
CGGCGCAGCAGGGCAATTTCCTTTTTGCTTACAACGACATACAGCACGGTGAATGGGTCGCCGCGGTACATGCCCTTGGCGGGTATCCCGGTGTTACCGCGGTGAAGTTGCCGAAATATCTCTTGAGAAATTTCTTCTGCCCTTCTGGAAAAAATAAAAGCTGCTTTGGCAAAATGCATCCCGTCGAGCAAATTGCTAATAACTTTGGAAGCAACAAAAACGGAAATGATGGCGTAGAGTGTTTTGATTGGACCGAAAAGGAAATATCCGGCGGCAATAATACATGCGTCAATTGCCAAAATGAGTGTTGCCATGGGGAAATGTGGAAAGCGGGATTTGACGATGGAAGCCAGCATATCGGTGCCGCCTGTGGTGGCGGACGCTTTTAGGACCAGGGCAATACCAGTACCAGCAAACACGCCGCACATGATACCCGCCAGCAAAAGATCCTGTTCACCGGCGAACGGGTTGGGCAGCAAGGGGAATAGCCAAAAAGCAAGAGACATCCACACGACGGATAACATGGAACGTTTGGCGAAAGAAAAACCCCGCTGGCGGATGCCGATGAAAAACAGCGGCACATTAAGTAGAACGTTGGTCAGCGCAATGGGGATGCTAAAACCGAAAAGAGTGTGGGACAATTCTTTGACAATAATAGAGATGCCGGAAAAGCCCCCAATAACTAAATCAAGCGGTTCCGCAAACCATACAACGCCTAGTGCGAAAATGCTTGCACCTAGTAAAATCAGCCATAGGTCATGTTTCCAAAAAGAAGATTGTTTCATAGTGGTTCTCCTTTCAATACATGGATTTTACCACGAAAATGATATGTAAATAAAAACGGGTACAGCAGCGGGACTTTACAAACCGCTGTATATTTTGTATAATAAGGTGCAGACAATTGCCGCAAAGGGGGAGCCGAACGTGACCTACCAAGAACTTTATCAACAGATATATAGAGTGCTGAATCACACTACGCCGCTTGTGGTGGACTGCGGTAAGCTGTGTGGCGCGCGCTGCTGCCAAAGTGAAGAGGAGGAAGAAAGCGGCATGTATTTGTTTCCGGGGGAACAGGTGATGTTTCGGCAGGAAATTTGGTGCCGCATGGAGGATAGCGCATTTATCAGCAGCGGCAGCCCGGTGCCAATTTTGTTTTGCAAGCCGCCTTGCCCGCGGGAACTGCGGCCGCTGTCCTGCCGGATTTTTCCGCTTGTACCCTATGTGCGCCAGGGGGAACTTACCGTGATAAAAGACCCGCGCGCCCGTAGTATGTGCCCGCTGTTTTGGGCAGAGGAAGCGCAGCTTTCGGAGCAGTTTCGTAAAAAAACAGAATATGTGTGCCGTTTTTTGTTTCGTATTCCAGTGTTTCGGCAATATTTTGCAGACCTGTCGGAAATCCTGGATTGTTACATGCCATAAGGGTTTGCAAGCATGGCAGACTCATGCAAAAGCGAAAATATAAAGGCTGCTGTGGATTATTTTGCGGAAAGCGGCCTGGATTTATGCAGATTTCCTATTGATTTTGGGTGGAATGTTGTTGTATAATAGGAAAAAAATAAAAAATGATTCATCGTAGCAGAGATGTGCGATTCACACAGCCCTAGATGAAATCATGGGAGGGTTTTTCAATGGAAATTAAAATAACGAAAACAACCAATCCGAAGGCAAAACCGGACCAGTCTAACCTCGGATTCGGGATTCATTTCACGGACCACATGTTCGTTATGGATTATGACGAAGGAGAAGGGTGGCACAGTCCGCGAATTGAACCCTATGGACCGATTGCGCTGGAACCATCCGCTATGATTTTTCACTATGGACAGGCAATATTTGAAGGGCTGAAAGCATACCGGGCAAAAAACGGCCAGATCCTGTTGTTCCGTCCTAAGGACAACATGCACCGCGTCAATATTTCCAATGACCGCTTGTGCATTCCGCCCATTGACGAAGAATTTGCTGTGGAAGCGATTAAAACGCTGGTGAGGCTGGAAAAAGATTGGATTCCAACTGCACCGGGCACATCGTTGTACATTCGCCCGTTTATTATTGCGGTTGACCCAGTATTGGGCGTACATCCTGCGCACCATTATAAATTTATGGTTATTTTGTCACCAGTGGGTGCATACTATCCAGAAGGATTAAATCCGGTGAAGATTTATGTAGAGGACGAATATGTTCGTGCCGTAAGAGGCGGAATTGGCTATGCCAAAACACCGGGCAACTATGCAGCCAGCCTGAAAGCGCAAATGAAGGCGCAGGAGTTGGGGTATACGCAGGTTCTGTGGCTAGATGGTGTGGAACGGAAATATATTGAAGAAGTGGGCACCATGAACGTATTCTTCCAAATTGGAGACGAAGTGATTACGCCGGCGCTCAACGGAAGCATTTTGGCTGGTATTACGCGGTTTACCACCATTGATTTGCTCAAGAGTTGGGGCGTGAATGTCGTGGAACGCAAACTGGGCATTCAGGAAGTATATGATGCGCACAAAGCTGGTACGCTGAAGGAAGTATTCGGCACGGGAACCGCTGCGGTTATTTCGCCGGTTGGGGCATTGGATTGGAAAAATCAGGTGATTGAAATTAACGGCGGTAAAATCGGTGAACTGTCGCAGAAAATCTATGATACCGTGACAGGAATCCAGTCGGGAGAATTGCCAGATACTTTTGGCTGGACTACGGAAGTATAAGCGTATTTGATACTTGGAAAAAGAAAAAAGCCGGGCAATAGCCCGGCTTTTGGTATAAAGGAATCTCCTCTTTTTTGGCGGAGGGGGCTGCAACTAGTTATACTATAAATCATTACATTTAGGCAAACAAGAAAATCCCCCGTATACTATAAAACAAAAGGGGGGTATAGTGGATGGTTAGGAACAGAAGATTCAAAGAAAACGGAAGAGTTTTTTCTGCAATGTATTTATATTGCGTAAGTTAACAGGACTTTTGTAAAAAGAGTTTGCCAAAGAGTTGAATTTGCCGCTGCATGTTTTACAAATGGTGCAATAAGGAAGAATAGATGACAGTGTTGGTATGGATTCTTTAATGAATATTTGTCACTATTTTTGGATAAATTCTGAGTCAATGATTTCACCGATAGGGTGGGAAAAGAAGGAGGAATAAAACGGTGCGCACAGAGCGAGAAATGATGTCTTTGATTCTTTCGGTAGCAGGGCGTATGGAAAATGTACGGGCAGTGGCTATGAACGGTTCCCGTACCAATCCGCATATCAAGCCGGACCGTATGCAGGATTTCGATGTGGTGTACCTCGTGCGGGACATGCAGCCGCTCGTGTCAGACAAGACCTGGGTGGACTGTTTCGGCGAACGGGTCATCATGCAAACGCCGGAGGACATGGATTTGTTTCCACCGTCTTTAGACGGGCGGTACACATTTCTCATGCAGTTTACGGACGGTAACCGCATTGACTTGATGCTGGTACCATTGGACCAGGCGCAGCAGTACATACGCGAAGATTCGCTCACACGCATTTTGCTGGATAAAGATGGCCTATTTCCGCCGCTGCCGCCGCCCGACGACACGGACTATCATGTCAAACGTCCGGTGCAAAAAAAATTTGACGATTGCTGTAATGAGTTTTGGTGGCTGTCAACGTATGTTGCCAAAGGTTTGTGGCGGGGAGAATTTCTCTATGCAACGTCCATGCAAAACATGATGCGGGATATGCTGTTGCTCATGCTGGACTGGTACATGGGCGCGCAGACAAACTTTACCCGCAGTGCGGGAAAATGCCATAAATTTTTGCCGCAGTACTTACCGGAGGACTGGGTGCGGCACCTCCTGGCAACC
>CALLNG010000084.1 GCA_938005345.1 uncultured Clostridia bacterium | reverse complement strand
TACTACGTATAACCTGGAATATCCATTGCAGCATGGAACCTTAATTTTTGGTGTTCCTATGGGAATCAGTAATGTATTGTTAGAAAATACATGCCGAATTACCATGGAGAAGGGGAAGTTACTCGTTATATTAACCAAAGCAGATGAGGTGGATGAGAATTGAGTAAAGAAAACAAGAAAAAACGACATATCATGCCTTGGGTGTTTCTCACCATTCTCATTTTTGGCATGGCCTTTGCCATTACATATGCAAAACAAACCGGAATGCTGGATCAAATGATTGTTTGGGTCCAGCAATGGGTTGGAACAAAACAGCAGCCAACAGAAACAGAAGGCCTTCCACAGGAGAGCCAAAATATAACCAAAACACTGGACAATGCACAAAATTATCATTTTGCTGCCTGGAAAGAACAGGTCATAGTCAGTAGTAGTAATAGTGTATCTTTGTTAAACGATAAGCTAGAGGAAAAATGGTATCAAAATATATCTGGCGAAAATCCTAGAATTGCGACTTCTTCTTATGGAATGGTAATATATGATAAAGATGGTACTAGTTTTTCCATATTCACGGAAACTGGGACACAAATTGCAGTAACAACCGAATCTCTTGTAAGCGCATCTATAAACAACCAAGGGTATGTTACGGCAATTGTTCGGCAACAAGGATATAAAGGCGGTGTATATGTCTATGATGATACTGGACAAGCGCTATTTAAGTGGAGCTCTGGTACCTGGAATATCCTGGATGCCAAATGTTCCGATGACGGGAAAACATTAGCCGTATCTCTGTTGGATACTTCGTCCGGTAATGCAAGTGGAAATGTGATGTTATTTGATATCGCGGTTTCTGAAAAACCTTTTGCTGGTACCACATATCCCGATAATATGATTGCTTCCTTAAAGTGGATAGACAAACAAACGTTATATTGTGTTGGAGACAAGTCTTTATTTGCCTTGACGTCCAAAGGGGAAAAAACATGGGAGTATTCTTATCCTGGTACATTAACACAATTTGCAATAGGGGATAATGGTTTAATTGCGTTAGCAATGCAAGCCTATTCTTCTGAGCCGGGAAAACAAGGCTTGGTGCAATGTGTTAGTGCAAATGGTCAAAAAACAGGTGAAATTACTATTTCCGATGAAATAAAAAAATTAGAGGCTTTCAAAAAGGATATCTATGTGATGACACTGCGGGATATTTACATCGTGAATCAATCAGGGAAAGAACGCGCCAAAACTTCTTTGGATAAAGATATGAGAAGCGCTTATATTTTACAGGCAGACAAGGCGTTAATTTTCTACGGGACAAAATTAGAAGTTGTTCCATTAAATTAATGCAAACGAAGGAGAAATGGTATGATTTTAGATATTCTTTTTATTATCGTGTTGTTAATTGCCGTATGGATTGGTGCTAGAAGAGGCTTTGTACGTTCTATCATAGGTTTCCTATCATTGCTTCTATCCATTTTGATAGCAACTTTTTTCTATCAGCAGTTTCTGGACCTAGTTCAAAACGTACCATTTTTGAATCAAATACGGTGGCAAATCATGGCGGCAATTTCACAGTCTGTCGCCCCTATGCTGACAGAAAATTTAGAAACACTTCCAGATTTTATCTTGCGTTTTATACCACAGGAAACGATTACAGGAGGTGTCCAAACTGTCAGTGATTGGATGGCGCAATCATTGACGCAGGTGTTGCTCTATTTAATCTTTATACTTTTGTTGCATATTGTGCTTCGTGTCTGTGCAAATCTACTATTAGCCTTAACACATCTACCGGTTATCCGGCAATGTAACAAATTGCTAGGTGCAGGATTTGGCGCAGTAACAGGTATTTTATGTTGCTATTTGCTTGCGGCGCTTGTGTTTATTCTTAGCATGAATCCTGCATATAGCTGGATTTCACAGGAACTATCCCGTTCCGTTGTTTGTCAGTATTTTTATGAAAATAACCTCATGATTAATTTAATTTTGGGGATTCATTAAAGAAAGGAAGTACTATTATGGCTGGTATCTTTGGTTTTTTTGATTATACGAAGCCCGGAAAAGGAGTTGAGAGAGGTGAACCGCAAAAAAAAGGTATTGCACGGTTTGCACAGTTATATTTTCGTAAATTTTGGAAATATATGCAGTTAAATATACTATATGCCATAACCTGTGTTCCGGCATTATTGGTGTATTGGTTCTTTTTCGTTTCATATTTTGCACCTGCATTTCAAACTGTATTGGAGAGTCAGCAAGTGACTGCTGATCAGGTCTATCTATCCGTCAACATTTTGGCGATGGCCAGTGCGATTATTATGGTCATGATTTTTGGTGGGAGTCCTTGTGCTGCTGGATTTCACTATGTACTTCGAAATTATGTCCGGGAGGAACATGCTTGGCTATGGAGTGATTTTTGGCGGCACACTGGGCGAAATTGGAAGCAGGCTTTTGCCATGTTTTTCATTGATTTAGTTGTGGTGAATCTTTTGTTATTTGGTATTCGGTTCTATTACCAGATGTCAGGTACGGGTGGAGCAATGCATTTTTTGCATCTCTTTTTGCTCGTATTGATTATCTTTATTTTTGTCGTATATGCTGTGATGCATCAATATATATGGACAATGATGGTAACATTTGAATTGAAACTAAAGCAAATTGTGAAAAATGCATTTCTTTTAACGGTTATGGCTTTCCCTCGTAATATTTTATTTATAATCGTAACAGCACTGTTTGCTGTAGTGGTTTATTTGATGTATTTTTACTTGTCACCGTTATTAGGAGCCCTTATTACATTGCTACTCTTTTTTTCTATTTATGGACTAACCATGCAAATGTTTTCTTATCCTGTTATTCGTAAATTTATGCTCGACCCGCTGGAAGAAAAAGAGAAAGACGATGAGGATGAGATAGAGGAAGAGGAAAACACCGCTGATCAAGAGACGCAAGAGGAAGAAGTAAAATGGAACCGTCTGGAAGAACCGGATGAAAGCCAGCTCACATCAAGAAACGATGTCGCAAGCCTCTTCCGAAAACCGTTTGAAGAAGAGGAAAAAGAGATACAGGAACGAGAGAAAAAAAACGAGCAAAAACAGGAAAAAGATGAATAATTATACCGGCATTTCTTACAATAATATTAGGATACAATTTCATTATGAAATCAACATAGGGAGGTAGGCTTCGTGGAGAATTATTCTTTGCCAGGCGGCATAAAAATACATGCTCTGAGAACAGGACGATTCAAACATTTTTCTTTAGGTATCTATGTCATACGGCCTCTTTGCAAACAAGAAGCATCCAAAAATGCATTATTAACCCAAGTGTTAAAATCTGGATGTGCAACATTTCCATCAAAACAAAAAATCGCAGCGCATCTTGAATGGCTTTATGGAGCCTCAATGCATGCGGGTGTACAAAAAAAAGGAGAAGCGCAGATACTGACTTTTCATTTTTCTGGTATTCTTGACTCCTATACAGAAGATTGTAAAGTATCTTCAGAACTAGCCTCATTTGCAAAAGAAATTCTTTTTTCGCCGCTTGTAGTACATGATGCTTTCGATGAAAAAATTTTTGGAATTGAAAAAGCGGATTTAAGAAATGAAATCCTAGCACTGCAAAATGATAAAAGGGATTATGCGAACCAGCGGTGTTTAGAAATCATGTGTAGTGAGGAGCCATTTGGAATCCATGAATATGGTTCTGTTGATGAATTAGATAAAATTACTTGTCAAGATTTATATAATCATTATCAAGCTATTATACACAATAGTGAAATCCATATTTTTATCATGGGTGATTTGGATGTTGAACCAATTGTTAAATTGTATGAAGACGTGCAAGCAACTGGTGAAATGCCAAAAACACTGCCGGGCAAGATGCCGGAAAAAGTAAAAAATCAAATGGAAGCCATGGAGGTTGCGCAAGGCAAATTGGTTTTGGGATTGCGTAGCAATTTGCCAGATTCTCCAGAGAACTTTTGTGCAATGCAACTTTTTAATTCTATTTATGGAAGTGGCACACATTCCAAACTATTTAATAATGTTCGCGAAAAATTAAGTTTGGCCTATTATGCATATTCCCGTTTCGTGCGGCAAAAAAATATTCTTTTAGTAGCAACTGGAATAGAATTTCAAAATTTTGAACAAGCAAAATCGGAAATTTTGCTGCAATTAAATGAAATGAAGCAGGGGAACATATCAGAAAAAGAAATGGATGCAGCCAAAGAATTTTTGAAGAATGGATATCTATCTTGCTATGATGAACCAGTGATGATGGAAGATTATTATTTGGGACAGATTTTAGCCGGCTATGCGCAGTGGTCTATTGACGATATGGTAGCTGGAATTCAGAATGTAACTACACAACAGGTTATTCAAGCTGCAAATAGTGTGGAATTAGATACAGTATATTTTATTTGCGGAAAGGATGGGAATCAATAATGCAAAAAAAAGAATACCCAACACTAGGAGAAACCATTTATTCCTATCAACATTCCAGCGGGTTGCATATTTATCTTGTACAAAAGCCTGAATTTCAAAAAAGCTGTGCTTATTTTGTTACACATTTTGGATCTATTGACAATTGTTTTATTCCATTAAATGAAAAAGAATACCAAACAGTACCAGACGGTGTTGCACATTTTTTAGAACATAAAATGTTTGAGCAACCAGATGGAGAAAATGTATTTGAATCCTTCAGCAAATATGGTGCATCAGCAAATGCTTTTACTTCGTCTGATATTACAGCATATTATTTTTGGTGTACAAACTCCTTTGAGGAAAATCTGAAAATATTGTTGCATTATGTTCAAACACCATATTTTACAGATGAGAATGTGGCAAAGGAACAAGGTATCATTGGACAAGAAATCCGTATGTATGATGATGACCCCAACTGGCGGGCATATTTTAATATGCTAGGTTGTCTATATCACAACCACCCTGTAAAAGTCGATATAGCAGGAACTATAGAAAGTATTGCGAATATTACAAAGGATACTCTGTATACTTGTTATCATACCTTTTATCATCCGTCGAATATGGCGCTATGCATTGTAAGTAATCAGGATGTAAAGCAGGTCAAAAAGGTGATAGATGAAATGTTATTATGCATGGATGCAGTAGAGCCCGTTGCTAGGAAATATCCAAAAGAACCCAACACAGTTTATCGTTCCTATCAAGAAGCCGCTTTAAGTGTAGCAAAACCTTTATTTTATATTGGATTTAAAGACAATGAACGACTCAGTGGAAAACAATTACTCAAACATAAGTTGTGCTGTAAAATTGCTCTCGATTTATTACTTGGCAAGAGTTCCAATCTCTACTACGAATTGTATGACCGGGGACTAATTTCTAGCAGTTTTTCATACACTTATACAGCTGGTTTGGAATTTGCCTATACTGAAATAGCAGGGGAAAGTGAAAATCCCAAAGAAGTGGCAGAACGAATCAAACATGCACTGCAGCATTTTACTTTTACCAAACATGATCTTGAACGGATGAAACGGATGAGGACTGGCCGATTTTTACGAGTATTAGATGATGTGGAGGAGTATACCAATCTGCTTGCCAGGAATGTTTTGCAACAAATTGATTTGTTAGATACAGTACAATTATATCAATCTATCAAAGATGATGACATTGCAGATATTTTTAAAAAGCATTTGACACCGGAACTCATGGTTTTGTCAGTTGTGAATCCCTTACAATAGATAAAAAGTTGAATGGCGGGTAACCATTGTCCGCCATTTCGCTTTTTCTTTTTACATAAGAAAGGATTGTGAAA
>CALLNG010000083.1 GCA_938005345.1 uncultured Clostridia bacterium | reverse complement strand
ACTATGTCCAACGGCAAATACGCCCAGGTGAATCAGGACAGCGCCGAAGAGATGAGCAAAAGCAATAATCGGCTTGCTTCCGCCTCGGAGGGAGAAAAATACGTCAATAATATCGCGCCCGACCACAGCTTTGAGAACGGTTCGGGCTGGTGGTACCAATCCAACTGGTACAACGATAACGGCACTCAGACCTGGGACGATACGGTATCCTATCTGGGATATAAATCATATAAAATAACTCAGGATGATCCCACCCCGGGCAAAATATCCATGGCCATGGGCAACGTTCCCGTATCCCCGGGAGAGACCTACACTCTTTCAGGCTATTTTAAGGTGCAGTCAGTAAGCAATATGGCGGCCAACGGCGGCGCCGGACTGTTCATAGCCTTCCATGACGCCAGCGGAGACAATAAAATAGGCGAAGAAGCCGCGCCCTCCATGATTAAGGAAGCCACAAACGGCGAATGGAAGCGTATAAGCATGACTTTCACCGTCCCGCAGAACGTCTCCTATCTCCGCATATACGCCGGCTTATATCTGGCTAACGGCACTCTTTGGTTTGACTGCATCCAGCTTGAAGAGAGCGACACCATGAGCGATTACAATATGCTCGTTAACAGCTCCTTTGATGAAAACGCCAACAACTGGGTGCTGGGCAGAGATATGGGCGGCAGCGGCTGGTCCAACGGCCGTTATATGATTAAAGGCAATTTGGAAGGAATTCCGTATATCTATCAGCATGTAAACATTGACCGCCCGCAGATTTCCGTTAAATTCAGCGGCACCGTCCAGGCGGACGCCGTTCCCAACACCACCGGCGGCCGGGATATATGCATGGAATTGGAAATAAAATATAAAGACGGCTCCTTCCAATGGTATAATATCCATTTCAATTACGACACCACGGCCAAGCAGTATAAGAGCGATATTTTTACCACCAATCCTGATAAAGAGGTGGACCGCATCCGCTTCTTTATGATGTTCTACCGTCAGCCTGACGCCGCCTATTTTGACGAGCTTATGCTCACTTTCGACCAGACGGGCAGCGCCTACACCTACGATTCCAAGGGCAATCTGATTTCCGCTTCGGATAACGCCCAGCGCAATCAAGCCTATACCTTCAACAGCGCCAATGAGCTGGTTCAGCTCACTAACGAGAACAACGAAACCTATAAATACTTCTATACCGACGCCAACAGGCCCCATCGGCTCACGGCCGCCCGCTCCCAGCAGCGCGGCAACGGCTTTACATATTCATACAGCTCGTCAGACGTTTTGATACAAACCTCTATGGGCGTCATTAACGAGAACGGCTCTCTGGACACCTCCAAGCCGTATATCTCATCCTCCCAGCTCTATGATATAAACAACAATTATGTCAACAGCTCGCAGGACCAGCGGGGCAATATCACCTCCTATCTGGTTAATTCAAATAACGGCGTCGTTTCTAAAATTGTGGCTCCTAACGGAAATGAGACCAACTATTCATATAACGACCACAACTATCTCACCTCCGTTTCCGCCACTGCCAGCCAGGGCGTTATGCATACGGTCGGCTATACTTACGATCAATACTGGCGCTTGAAAAAGATTACTCATAACGGCTTCGATTATGATTTCGTCTATGATAAATGGGGCAATGTTACCTCCGTTTCTGCCGGAGGCAGCCTGCTATCCTCCAACGAATACGCCCTTAAGGACGGCCTGCTGGCCAAAACCACCTACGGCAGCGGCGACTATATCGAATATCTCTACGACAATTACGACCGCGTCACGGCCAAAAAGCTCAACGGCTCCGTAATTGAGGAATATATATACAATAACAAGGGCCAGACCGCGCGCTGCATTGACCATGCCGCCGGCTTCACCTACGAATATTCCTACGATATGCTCTCCCGCCTTATTGAGGCCAGGCGCAGCGACGGCGTTTCCTATCAATATTCCTACGATAAGCTTAACAGGCTGACCAAAAAGATTATTAACATCAACGGAGAGAAGCATGTTCAAAACTACACCTACACCCAGGACAGCCTGCTCTATGCCACTGATTTTAGCTCAGGCGCCTCCAATCTCAGGGTATACGACAGCCTTAACCGACTTACCAATCTTAACACCCTCTTTCCCACAAGCGGTCTTAATCCCCAGCGAAAGATACTCAATCAGACGTTTGAGTATGAAAACGTTTCTGGCCAGCGTACTACCAATTTGATAAGCAGCCACTACGTTGGCTTTAACAACTCTGCCGATCAGCCGTTGTTTACTCATTCCTATTCCTACGACGCAAACGGCAATATCTCCTCCCTCTCCAGGCTCGCAGACGGCCAGACTTCCGCTCTGTCCTATCAATACGACGGCCTGGACCAGTTAATCCGGGTTAACGACCAGGAGGCAGATATAACCGTCCTCTATTCCTACGACGCCGGCGGCAATATCACCTCGGCCAAAACCTACCCCTATTCCCTGGGCGAGCTCTCCGGCTCTCCCCTCTCTGAAAAATCCTATTCCTATGCCTCCTCCGGATGGAAAGACCTCTTGATTAATTTCAACGGAGATGATATACTCTATGATGAAATAGGCAATCCCCTTCAGTATCGGGACGGCATGGCTTTTGCATGGCAATACGGCCGCCAGCTCGCCTCCGTCTCTCAGGGCTCAAACGCCTATACCTATTCCTACGACGCTTCGGGCGTGCGCCTGGCCAAAACCATTAACGGCTCCAGCTACAATTACATCTACGATAACGGCGTCCTCCTCTATGCGGACACTCCGCTCGGCGGCATGACCTTTATCTATGATAATGATTCGGTTATAGGCTACAAATACAATTCGTCCTATTATTTCTATCTCAAGAATCTCCAGGGAGATATTCTCGGCGCCGTTGACGCCAGCGGCAATCTGCTCTATCAGTATCGTTACGATGCCTGGGGCGTGCCCACCGTTCTGGACGCTCAGGGCAATCCCATCTCCCCAGATTCAGCCCATATAGCCAACGCCAACCCCCTCCGCTACCGCGGCTACTTCTTCGATCCCGAAACCGGGTTGTACTATGTATCCAGCCGTTATTATGATCCTGAGATCGGTCGGTTTATTAATGCAGACGACATCGCATATTTAGGTATGGGAGGACTTACCAGTTACAATCTATTTGCCTACTGTGGCAATAACCCTGTTATGGGATATGACCCCTATGGAACATTTGATTGGTCAAGTTTTGGAAAGGGTGCTGGTTGGTTAGCTATTGGCATTACAGCGATTTGTGTTGGTGTTTCTGTTTTGACTTGTGGGGTAGCTGCGCCTGCAATGATGGCTGTTGCAGCGGTTACGGTAACTGCTGGAGCATTAACCGCAGTAAATGGTGTGTCTGAATTAGGTGAGGCGGCGACTGGTCATAATTCTGTACGAGATGATGTTTTCCGTGGAAACGAAAAAGCTTATGATGTTTACTCTAATACCACTGCAGCTGTAGCAGAGATAGGAACGGCAATACGTGGTGGATGGACCGCAAAAAATGCGCCTCGAATAAAAGCCTATAATAATATTCAGAATTACAATTATACCGACACTATTTCTGATGTCACACATATGAGCAGACCATATGCAAACTCTGTATTAACACAAAAGCAAGTGATTAAATATGGTAAAATGACAAAAGATTCATTTGGTTATGTCTTTAGCGCTATGGGTTCTGTAAATGGAAAAGAAAAACTTTGGAGATTGGGAATAAATACCGCCAAAGATTTAGTGTGGCATTGGGGACATGGTTTTTAAAATAGGAGGAAAAAATGAAAAATCATATCCAAATGAATAAGATTGAGTTTATGATTGGCGATTTGTATGATAGGGATTCTGTTAAGGACAGAAATGATTTTTACCTAACGGAAGATAGGTCTTTATTATATCAATCCACAACAAATGGAGATTACAGTATATTGCTTGGTGGCAATTGGCGATTTGAACTTATAGTTGATAGTTCTACTGGTCTTTGTATAAAATTTCAAAGCTTTTTAGATGAATTAAAAGTGTTGCATAAACCTTTAGTTTTGCCAGAATCGAAAGCGAGAAGAGTTTTTATT
This sequence comes from uncultured Clostridia bacterium, assembly GCA_938005345.1. GTDB lineage: Bacteria > Bacillota > Clostridia > RUG12999 > RUG12999 > JAAWTG01. The sequence goes on along the minus strand of CALLNG010000083.1, from coordinate 2,342 downwards.
AAAAGTGGCGAGATGCTTTTTCCTGGAGAAGGTTGCCATTATCATCCGTTTTCAAATAAAGTGTATTGGGATGAAAGAAAGAACATCCTATGCATCGGCAATCCTGAATCGATTGGGGAAGTGATTGAGTTTGCACCTCATATAATTATGGTTGTAAAAAGCCACCAATTGCATTGTCTTTATTTGACCTTAAATAATATTTCTGGTATTGATTTTTTGTAAGGGCTTGGGACTATCCCAACAAGTCTGTGTTTGGGTGACCAAACGCGATGCTTGCTGGTACACAGCATGCAGCTTGCAACATGTAAACATTTTGTGAACATTCAAAGTTGAGACTTGCTTTTTGGGCTTTATGTGAGGAAACAGTTGGAGGGACTTCTCTCCCTCCAACTGTTACTCTCACGGTAAAGGAGGCAACTATGGGAAAGATCAAGCTGATTGTTCACGAGTGTTTCGTAGGCAAGCAAAATCCGGAAGATGTCTTTTCGGCAGTGTTTTTGTCAAGTGCTGCCGTATTGACGGAGAGAAGATACCACGGTGTAATAAAAGAAACCGAACAATCTCAGGATTCACTTTGTTCCCGGAAAGGAGCAGAACATGGAACAAGTGAGGAATGAGCAAACCATTTACAGTACAGCGGTCTATTGCAGACTCAGCAAGGATGACGAACAGGCAGGCGAAAGCGTCAGCATTGAAACGCAAAAGATGATGCTGGAGAACTTCTGCCACGAGCGAGGGTTTCCTATTTATGCAATCTATGCGGATGACGGCTATTCGGGATTAAATTTCAACCGTCCGGCTTTTACAAGGCTGCTTGAGGACATTGACAATGGCAAGGTTAATCTCGTTATTACCAAGGATTTGAGCAGACTGGGCAGGGACTATATCCAGACCGACTATTACACCGATGTGTATTTCAGCTGGAAACGGGTACGGTATATTGCCGTAAATGACGGGAGCGACACCAATCGGGACGATAATGACATTGCACCGTTCAAGAACATTCTGAACGATATGTGCGCAAAAGATTTGTCACGAAAGGTAAAGTCAGCAAAGTGCCAAAGAGCCTACAAGGGGTACTATATCAATGCACAGGCACCTTACGGCTACAAGGTAGATTCCACAAACCGAAACCGCTTGATCGTAGACGAAGAAGCCGCAGCCGTGGTAAAGGAAATCTTTTGCCTTTCTCTTGCCGGAAACAGTCTTTCGCAAATCAGTCGGATTCTGACCGCAAGGCAAATCGTCACGCCGGGAGTTTACAAGGTACAGAACGGCGACACACGCTTTTCGAGGTATCAGCAGGGCAAGGATTCTCTTTTCAGTTGGTGTTATCAGACTGTGAGAGCGATTCTCAGAGATCAGGTATACACCGGAGATATGGTGAACCACAAGGTCGAGATTATCAACTACAAGACGAAAGAGTGTGTCAGAGTACCGAAAGAACAGCGTATCGTTGTTGCCGACCGCCATGAACCGCTGGTCAGCCGGGGGGACTATGAACGCGTGCAAACCCTCATCAGTCTACGGCACCGGCCGAAAAAGCATGACTTTGACAATGTGTTCAAAGACCTGACCTTTTGCGCGGAGTGCGGACACCGTATGACGCTGATGATGAAGCCGCTGAAATCCGGGCCGACACCGCTGATTCGTTGTACTCACCACTATACCAATCCAGAAGATTGCAAGCACAACCACACAATTTATTACTAATATTTGTATGGTGAGGTGTTGAAACGGGTGCGGAGTATCGCAAACAAAATGCAAAGCGGCGAGCTGTTGGAACGAATTCAAAAGCAACGCACCAAGCGGGTAAAGACGGACAAGCTGATAGCCGAGCAAGCCAAAGCCAGTAAACGGCTGACTGTGCTGAAAAGAATCATTAAAAAACTGTACGAGGATTTTGCCGCTGACCTCTTGGAGCCGGATAGCTATCATTCGATGCTAACTGAGTATACCAACGAACAAAAGCAAATCACCGCAAGGCTTGCGGTGATTGAAGCAGAGTTAGGCACAGAGAGCAACGACGAGCAGAATGTGCAGAAACTGAAAGCCGTGCTGGATGAGTATTTGAATATCGAAACGCTCACGGCAAATATGCTCAATCAGTTAATTGAGCGAATTGAGATCGGGCATGCCGTTAAGGTGGACGGATGCCGGCAACAGGAAATCACCATTGTTTACCGTTTCATCGGAATGGCAGACGAAATTTGAAACAGGAATAAAAGTGAGAATAACGACCGTGCAATCACTTGTGTGATTGCCGGGTACATATAGATGCCCAGCCGAGACAGGTTTCTACTACCTCCAAAGCAGGTACTATAACCCCGAAGTCGGCAGGT
>CALLNG010000082.1 GCA_938005345.1 uncultured Clostridia bacterium | reverse complement strand
ACAAATAGCGGCGCATGAGCGCAAACAGTTCATTGTCATCCTTCCAGGTCAACATGGGTTCCTCCTTCTTTTGCCGCGCCGGGGGGCGTTAGGACTGCACCCTCAGCGGCGGATGTACTGATGCGGCGGTAAATGCGCAAGTATCCCGGCGCAACCTCTTTTTCGGGGCGGGCCCACTGCGCGCGCCGCGCCTCCAAAACCGCGCCGTCTTGTTCCAGCGTGAGCCGGCGGCCAGGAATGTCAATGGTGATAGAATCGCCGTCCTGTACCAGTGCAAGCGTTCCGCCCTCATAGGCTTCCGGGGAAATGTGGCCGACAAAACAGCCGCGGTTGGAGCCGGAAAAACGCCCGTCTGTTATCAGGGCGCAGCTGTCCGACAGTCCCATGCCCTCCAGGTATTTCATGGGGCGGTACATTTCCGGCATACCCGGGCCGCCTTTGGGGCCCTCATAGCGCAGTACCAAAACCGTACCGGGCTGGATGGAACCGCCCAAAATAGCGCCGCAGGCTTCTGTCTCACTTTGAAAGACCTTTGCCGGCCCACGCATATGCATGAGCCCTGACGGCACGGCAGCGGGTTTGACCACGGCGCCCAGCGGAGCCAAATTACCCGTGAGCACCGCAACGCCGCCCTCTGGAGCAAAAGGCGAGTCCGCGGTGCGCACCACTTCGCGGCGCGTGGTTTGGCAAGAGGGCTGCAGCAGGCTGCCCAGCGTTTGCCCAGTGACGGTGAGCGCGTCCAAATGCAGATGGTGGCGCAGTTCCCACAGCACGGCAGGAACGCCGCCTGCTTCATAAAAATCCACCACGTCATAGGGCGAGGCCGGATAGATGGAGGCAACCTGCGGCGTGGAGCGGCTGAACGTATCAAAGGCTTCCAGCGGCAGACGGCCTAGTCCCGCCTCATGGTATATGGCCTGCAAATGCAAAATGCCGTTGGTGGAGCCGCCAATGCCCATCAGCAGCCGAATGGCATTTTCAAACGCCGCTTGGGTCATCACCTGGCGCGCTGTGATGCCGCGCTGTACCAGGTGCATAACGGCTCGCCCGGTCTGATAGGCAATCCGCCCGCGCTGGCCCAAAACCGCGGGTACCACCGCGCTGCCCGGCAAGGACATGCCCAGCGCTTCCGCCAGGCAGCCCATGGTGTTGGCGGTGCCCAGCATTGCGCAGGATCCGGCGCAGGGCTCCGCAATTTCTTCGATGTCCCGCAGCTGCTGTTGGGAAATCTGTCCCTGGTTTTTCCAGCCAATGGCCTCCGTGACCAAATTGCCGTCATAGTGCTTGCCCTGATATTGGGCGGGATACATGGGCCCGGCGTTCAAAAACATAGCCGGAATATCCAGGCGCGCCGCCGCCATGAGCATACCGGGCACAATTTTGTCGCAGGAGCCCAGCAACACCATGCCGTCAAACCGGTGCGCGCGCACCATGCATTCCACCGAATTGGCAATCACGTCCCGCGCCGGCAGAATGTAGCGCATGCCCTCGTGCCCCTCGGCAATGCCGTCACAAGGGGCAATCGTGGAAAAGGTCATGGCCGTGCCGCCCGCCGCCGCAATACCGGCTTCCACTTGCTGGGCCAGCTGGTTTAGGGGGAAATGCCCCGGCGTGGCATTGGTATAGGAATTGACGACCGCGATGAGCGGTTTTTGCAGCGCCTCGTCACAAAATCCCATGGATTTGTACAGCGCCCGCTTCAGCGCTCCCGAATCGCCTTGTAACAACGGATTATAATACTCTGAATGCTGCAAAAAACCACCCTCATTCCACAAAATCATTGGCCGCCACCACTGGCAGCGTTGCGCCGCCGTCAATGGTCAGCGTGGTTCCCGTGATGTAGGCCGCCGCATCGGAGGCCAGGTACAAAATGCCCTGGGCGATTTCCGCTGTGCTGGCAAAACGGCGCATGGGCAGACGCTTTGCCGCCTCAAGCCGGATGTCGCCTGGCTCCCAGCCCACGTCGGTATACCCCGGTGCGACTGCTACCATGCGAATACCATAGGGCACCAGCTCCATAGCGGCGTTTTTGGTGAACTTGTTTACCGCCGCCTTGGTGGGCGCATACACCGTGGCGCGTGGCCAGCAGCCGTCAATTTGGTTAGAGGCAAGATTGATAATCACGCCTTTTGTCCCTGTGCGGATCATGCGTTTGGCCGCCAGCTGGGAGCAGAAAAACAGTCCTTTCCAGTCCACGGCGGTCATGGCGTCAAAAAATTCTTCCGTCACGTCCAAAAAGTAAGCCTCGCTGCTGATCCCCGCGTTGTTGACCAGCACGTCCAGGCGCGGAAAGACGCGGTCCACCTCCTCAAACATGGCGCATAGATCTTCCATGCGGCCTAGGTCCGCATAAAAGCATTCCGCTTGTACGCCCCATTGCCGCGCGGTCTGGCAAATGTCTTGCGCCGCGCCGGGGTCAGAGCGGTAGTTGATCGCAATGTTATATCCGGCCTTTGCCATGCTCAGCGCGGTTTGGCGGCCGATGCCTTTTGCCGCGCCGGTAATCAAAGCGGTTTTGCGTTGTGTCATGCGTTGTCCTCCTCCGTTTGGTACTGATAGGGATACGGTGCGAAACCGTGCGTATGTGTGCGGCAAACATACAGTTCACCGCCGCCGCCGTCGTCGTCCATGGCGGTGGTAATGAACAAATCCTGCAAATCCGGCCCGCCGAACGTGCAGCAGGACACAAATCGCGCGGGCACGGCAATGCTGTCCAGCTTTTGCCCGGTCGCGGGATTGTAGCGGGCAACTTGGTAGCCGCCCCACAGCGCAATCCACAGCATGCCTTCGCAGTCAATAGTCATGCCGTCAGGTGAACCGTCCGCCCCGGGAATGGTAATCACGGGCTGCGGATCCGTCAGGGATCCGTCCGCCGGGCCGTATGCATAGCGGATGATTTGCTGGGTCGGCGTATCGGTATGGTACAAAAACTGGTTGTCGCCGGAAAAGGCAATTCCGTTTGGAATCGCCATGTTTTGCCGCAGCACCCGCGGTGGCTTACCGTCCGCCAGGGCGTAAAACGCACCGCAGGTTTTCGACTCCGGGTGCGATTGGTCCGCCGCCATGGTGCCGGCCAGCAGCCGTCCCGCTGCATCGCATTTTCCGTCGTTGAACCGGACAAACTCCGGCAGCGCCAGGCGCTGCAACTCCCGGCGCGCGCCGTTGTCCGGGTCGATTTGCACCAGCGTGTTTGTTTCAGCTGCAACCAGCCGCCCGCTGATATCGGGCACAATACAGCCCGGCATTTGCTGGGTGGATATTGTGCGGCAGGTGCCGGAGGCGGGGTCATAACAGTGGATTTCCTTAGCTGTGATATCGACGTAATATAATATACCGCGCCGGCTGTCCCAGACGGGGCCCTCTCCCAGCTGCGCCTGGTGCGGTACAATGCAATGTGCTTGGTAGGTCATGGTAAAGCCTCCTTTTGTGATCATGCTTTGTCCTGCGCCAGCAGGGCCAGCGTAAATGTAAACGGCGCGTCCGGCGTAAGGGTCGTTTTTTCTCCCAGTGCGTTGCCCCAAGCGAGGTCCGGATAATATTGCCCCTTGGTGATGTGCAGCTGCGGCAGCTGGTTTTCCACGTCCGTAAACAGGTTGACGTAACCGTTTAAATCCGTGCACGAGGTGGACGCGCACAGGGCGGACCCGTCCTCAAATACAGTGTCATAGCGCGCAATCCGGCCCCGGCGCATTTTGAAATCGTTAGTGGCAAGGGGTTTTGCAAACGTTTTGGCAAACAGGAAGAAGTTTTCCATGTCCTCTTTCCAGTCCCAGTCCGGTTTTTCGCCGTAGATGTCCGGCGTACTGTCAAACCCCTGACGCAGCACCGTTGCGCTGCCGCAGGCGCGCCCCATGTGGCTGTCCGGGCAATCGGCATACAGCGGCGTGCGTTGCCAGCGGACGCGCTCCACTTTGGGATACAGTTCAAATGCAATACCCAGTTCTTCCCATTTGCGCGGGCGTGCGCTGCCCGGCGCGGGTTCCAGGCTGACGCGGACTTCGCCGCCGCCTGGGTGTGGACGAGGCCAGCGCTGCTGAAGACGCCTGCCGCA
>CALLNG010000081.1 GCA_938005345.1 uncultured Clostridia bacterium | reverse complement strand
AAAGCGGCGGCGGTTCTTCCAATACACTAGCTAGCGGCAATGCATTTACGCCGGAGGAACTGGCAGAGATTGAAAAAGCAGCCAATCTTATTTCCAAAGAGGACGCAATGGCAAAAGTAACGGCAGCTTTCCCAGCAACGGACGGTGCAACGCTCAAATCGGCAACACTTTCTGCAGATACCATCACCAAAGACCAATATTGCTGGAGTTTGAGTATGGAAAAGGACGGCGCGTATTTTTACGCAACTGTGGTTGCCAACGATGGGCAAATTATTAGTTACAGCGGATACAGCAACGAGGAAAAAGGAACGTTGCGCAGCGAACAGGCAGCGAAATCTGCTGTAGATTCACTGCTTCAGTCCATTTGCAGTGAGCAGCTGGCGCAAAGCAAACTACAGGAAACAGAACCGGAAGCTGTGCCATTGAGCGAATCGCAGGAAGAATCTCCCTACTATTCTGTCCGCTATGTACGCCAGGCAAATGGCATTCCGTTTGTCAACAACTCCATTTCCGTTACCTACAACCGGAAAACCGGCAATGTGGAATGGTTTAACTGCACTTGGTATCCGGACGCAGAATTCCCGGATTTAAGCAACTGCAAAACGGAAGCCGATATGCTTAGCCTCTTGTTTGATTCACTCGATTATGGCTTAATTTACCGCGATTTGAATGGTGCGAAATATCTATGCTATGATTTTGCACAAGTAACCAATGCCTTGTTTGATCCAGTTTCCGGCGACCGTATCGGCTATGACGGCGAACCTATCGAAGAAGAGGAGATTCCCGTGTATACCGATATTGAAGGACACTGGTGCCAGGACATGGCGCTGACCCTGCTGGAAAATGGCGTATATTTTGAAGGCGGAAAATTAAATCCAGAATCCAATGTAACTCAGGCAGATTTTCTTCGCCTACTGTACGCTTCCCAGCAGTGGTATGCGGACAGTGATAACGACGTATTCTATCAGGATGTTGTACGCCGGGGCATTCTCACTGAGGAAGAAGTCAATCCTGCTGGGACGGTGACCCGTGCCGCTGGTGCTCGTTACATCATCCGTCTGATGGGCTATGACAAAGTGGCGCAATTGCCTGGTATTTTCCAGTATCCGTTTGCGGATACGGTAAGCCCATCCGATACAGGTTATGTAACGCTTTGCTATGGCTTTGGCATTTTAAAAGGCGATGAGCAGGGCTATTTCCATCCGGATCAACCGCTGACACGTTCTGCCGCCATTTCCATGGTCTATTATAAAATGATGGCATAATGCGCTGTTAGTTTGGCAGTTTGGCGCATGGCAAAAGCCGGGTACTATACTGTACCCGGCTTTTTTACATACTTAGTACACCCGAATCGCTTTCCAGCAGGAGCAGAATTTTTTCTTCCAACCCCGTCTGCGTATTGATATACACAAGACAGTTTCGTTCATCCGCTTTGCCGCGCACTTCATAGCATTCCATTTCACCCCCGCTGTCTGTAGGAATCACGGCTAGTGAAACGGATTCCACCTGTAACGCGGGACTGACCTTGCCACGCGCTTCCTCTTCCGTTATCTTGGGCTGCTGCATAGTGCGTGTTTTATGGTTCATAATATATCCAGTCGTCTCCACACCCAGTACTTCACCCGTATCCAGCGCCACTTTCACCTTGATCAAATCCGGATATACCACATACCCGTTTTGCTCTGTCGCATAGTTGATGGTGGCCACGTTGTCCAACACCTCATAATAGCTGTCACGTAAATTATGGTACCCTTTGACACTCAAAAACGCTGCCCCCATTTTTTTCGCGTCATCCATAGACAATTTTTGTTCCGTCACTGGACGGTTGTCCAGCATCCAGGCGATATATCCGCCCGCCTTGGTAACATCCACATTGATGGAGCGGCTACGGTCTGTGGGATCCGGATAGGCTACAAAGGAATACGTAGGCATATTACCGGCTTTTTCTGATGAAATTTCCACTACGCCAGCACGATCACCCAAAAACTCCTTCACTTTTGCTTTTGCTTCTTCCGCGGAAACCTCCGGCTGGTTCTGCGTCAATGCAGGCGTCCTGCTCTGTACATGGGAAGAAAATGGCCCATCGTATACCAGTGCTGGGTAATCCACAAATTGTTTTTCTACTTCACCCATAGCGGTCGGCATATCATTGTCTCCAGCACTTACCACATTGTTGATACGGGAAAGCGTCATGGTCCCTTGATACAACTGGTCCTGCATGCTGCCAAGGCTGGCTGACAGCTCCTGGCTATAATCCTTGAGCTGTTTTAGCACCTGGTATTCCTCTTGTGTTACAGGGTCTTCGTTAAACGCTTTGAGCGATAAGGAATAGGTATAATCCCCTACTTGGCTCAAAAAGCGGCTGGTGTTTTCCAACTGTACATCGGATAATGGCAGTTGCCCCAGGCAGGCCTTAGCGGACTCTGCTTTTGCATTAATTTCATTTGCCAAAGTGACTGCCTGGCGGGGGTTAGTTACCAGCATTCCTTTTTCCAGCGCAATTTCAATGTCCCGCACATCGTCATTGATTTGATGAAATGCGCGGGCGTACTGGCTTTCTACCGCTGTTTGGTATCGTTTTGCTTCCATTGTTTTATAGACGGCTCCTGCGATGGCCAGCACTGCTATCACCGACAGCACAATCATCCAAACCGTCCACCTACTGATGTTGTGTTTATTCTTAGTCCGTTCCATATCCTTCTCCCCTTCTTTCTATTATTCTGCAAAAACATGTTTCCCAATCCGGCAAATGACGGGTCTGGAATATATCCATTGGTTTGTTGTTTTCTCAGGATTATAATAATAAATCGCCCCTCCTGATGGATCCCAACCATTCATTGCATCTTCACAAGCTTGATACACTGTGGAACTGGGGTCAATAGGCACATTAATCTGGCCATCTGAAACTGCGGTAAACGCACCCGGCTGATAAATCACGCCCGCTAACGTGTTAGGAAAAGAAGGATGTTTCACACGGTTCAAAATAACTGCCGCCACTGCAACTTGTCCCACATAACTCTCTCCGCGCGCTTCTCCATTCACGCACCGCGCCAGAAGCTGTATATCGCTGCTGCGTGAACTTCCTTGAGCTGCTACCGTCATGACCGCGGCATTCTTTTGTTGTAGCACGAATCCAACTCCGCCGCAAAGCGCAACCAAGCCCGCCAATCCTATGATGAAAAGTCTTTTTTTCATTTGGTTTTTTCCTCCTACTTCTTTTTTCAATCTAACCGCAGCCACTCCAACAGCTTAAAGCGGATTTCAAATTTGGGCCGTCCATCCTCCGATGTCACTGCGCCGTCCTCTGTCTCCTCTTCCGCCGCCACATTGGTAATGGCTGCTCTGGTTTTGGCAGAAATCTTATTCATGGATTCTGCCGGCATATTTTGTGTGCTTTCCTCTACAAAGCATAGCGGCGGAAACATTACGCACCACCAGTTATGCCCGGCCCCTTCTCCAATCACGACCCGCAGCGCGGGATAGCGCCCCGCCGGCAATGTCACATTACCGTACTGCCGCACCGGAAAATCAAATACACCAAGCTGAACGCTGACAGGATAATCATACCCTTGTTCCTGAATTTCCTCCAACGCCACTGCGCGAATATCCGCCATGTGCTTCTGTATTTGTACTTCTGCCTCTGCTGTTGTCTGTGCCTCTTCTAACGGAAGGCATGTTTCCTCCAGAATCCGGTCCCGCACCCGCAGCTTCAAGGCCTGGTCTGCTTCGCTGTCACTGTTTGCCAGCACATGAAACCTTATGAGCTCCCCGTCGAACATAACGTCGTCCTGCTCTCCTGCGCCCGCCGAAACTACGATGGAAACCGCTACGCTCAGCGCTACGATGCCCCCCATAGACAAGCAAGCTAGCCGTACTGCCCACGGTTTGCAGCAAGTTTCTTTCCATTTGTGCCAAATACATACGAGTTTGTCTTTCATTGTGTTCACCCTTACTTCTTTTCGTTTGTCATCAAAATTTTCATCGTGTGGTAATTTTCGTTGTAATAACATTGTTTACCTATCTTTTTGATTTTATACCAAGGAAACAAAAACTTTATCTCCATTCTCCTTCCAGGTTTTGGTATTTTTTATATAAAAATGCGCCGGTGTGGTAGGTAGCCACACCGGCGCATTGACTGCTATTTTATTCCTGCTCTTTTGTATCGTCCAGCACTTGGGACAAACACTGGTAAACCCCCGCATAAAGCTGTGTCCGCTTTTGCTGCAGCCGTTTTTTCACTTTTAGTGCTTCCTCCCG
>CALLNG010000080.1 GCA_938005345.1 uncultured Clostridia bacterium | reverse complement strand
ACGGTATTTAGCGCTATTGATGGCGCTTACCATGATAATAGCGCTAAATACCGTGTTCTCATACCCTTATCCCTCCTATCGTTTTATGACAATCAACTCTCTAGGCTCCCCATATTCAAAAACACCGATTACCTGTGTACATTCTGCGCCGGAGGATGCATAATCCCGTAATTGCCCAATGTTAATTTGCGATATCTTATCATCCTGCGCCGTCATGTCATACTGCGTGATGGGTATATTATCTGCAATCCGGAACAGGTATGTCAAAGATACCTCTGGTGTAGCGGGTGTTGTTCCAGTATATAGTGAAAGAATATCGTCATCTATTTTCAGTACGGTTGCTTTAAATACCCATGGACGCGCCGTAAATCCAGACCCAACTGTAACCAGCATTTTGTCCTGTTCAATATCATAAAGAATCTGTGGTTCTTTCACTACACTGCCTCCAGCACTCGCCGTGCAGCGGATGACATCGCCCGGTTTTACAGCGGAAAACAGCCCTCGGCGGTTAGAGACATATACCACTGCCTCACCACGTGATGTCCCATAAATTTTATCCACAGGTTCTCCTTCCGCATCTACGCTGCTCACAATTTTTTCTACCAACGTGATAGGAGTAGTATACCGTGAAAAATTCCCACCGTCTTCGTACCAAACAATAAAGTCACAGGTCAAAGCGTTTTTGTCTGTACGGTATCCTGCAACCGTATAGTATTCTGCGTTGGCAAAAGTGGATGAATCCGCCACTTTATAATCGCTTTCATCCGCGCCCTCCATTGTAGGTACAACAAATACAACCGTGCTGCCTGTCATCAATAATTTTCCGCCAAAATTCATCGGCCCCGACCGATAATAATACTCCTTCCCTTCCGTATCTTCGGTATAAAGTCCAGTATCTTGCTGGGAATCCGGGCTGACAGCGGTATATATTTTGCTGACCTGGCCCGTCTCAGTTGCATTATACTGAATAAGTCCGCGGTATTCTGCCAATTGTTCCGCCATTTGCGCGCTTGTACATTTATCATCATCCAAAAATACGTTCGATTTTGTGTCCAGTATTTTTACTTTGCCATCTACGTCTAGGATCTTCACTTGCGCCATTTGTCCTTCAATACCAGACTTGAGTCCCACTTCCATTAAATAGGCATAACCGGAAGCGGAAGGCTTGATTTCCTTGGCATACACCACCCGTTCCCATTGGTCTAAGTAAAAAGTCACCTGGCTGCCAGGGTTTGCATTGTCTGCGCCTTGATACCCCTTTGCAACACGGTATGCTATACCGCCAATCATCAAATATTGTTCCCCATTGCTTTCATAGCGTTCTGTCACGGTTCCCTGTATATAAAGCCGGGATATCACGCCATATACATTTTGTCCATTGGGACTGACCGCAAGTGAAACGACATCATCCTTTTTGATTTCTTCCAGACTCATCGGCAGGCCGGACGTATTAACAAAGCGGTAGTGATTTCGCTGCAATTCAAATTTTTCACCCGGGACTATCGCATTGTATAGTACTTCCTCTTCTAAATCCACGCTTGTCACTACAACATCACGGTACTCCATAATTTTTACTACTTCCCACTCGCCGTCATTATCGTTATCAATTAGTTCTACACTGCCGTTTTCTGGCATCATATTCACATCGCTGCGTTCTACTTTTTGTTGATTATACAAGATATCCGCCGATGCAGGAATGGAATATACCCTCGTACCTCCGTTTTCATATATCCGGTAAGCATTTCCGTCCCATTGTGCAATATCTTCCGAAAGGTACCAATTTGACATACCGCCGCTTTCCTCCGCATAGAGCAGCTGCGGATCATCGTCTCCTTGATTCATACGGTAATAGTACCGAATTCGTTTCCCTAGGAAATCACGGAAATCCTCTTCCACACGGTAGGCAGTTTCATTCACCAGCACAAATCCGTCTGGCACACTCCGCCATCCACCTAAAGCCGTATCCGGCGTAGCCTGCATAATGCCATCCGCACGGTACACATGATGATATTCACTCAAAATGGTTTTATTTTTGTTTATCCGTACTTGTATGGGTTCGCCATAGGCCACAATTTCCATTAAGTCAGCCCGCAGGGTCCGAAATACAGCTTCCTCTAGCTGCGATGCGCTCACTTGTTCTCCCACTAGCCCACTTGTTAA
>CALLNG010000079.1 GCA_938005345.1 uncultured Clostridia bacterium | reverse complement strand
AGTTCCTGTTCAACATGAGCCACGATATCCGTACTCCCATGAACGCCATCATTGGTAAGACCACAATTGCCGCCGCACAGATTGGTGACAATGCACGCACAACGGACTGTCTGGAAAAGATCAGCTTTTCTTCCAAACACCTGCTCTCCCTCATTAACGATATTTTAGATGTTACAACCATCATTTATCCCCAGCCGGCTGCACGTGGACTGGAATTTAAGGCTTCTGTACACAATTTTATTGGAGGAGCTGCTGGGCGACGCAATGCGCATAAACCAGATTTTGATTAATCTTTTGTCAAACGCTGGAAAATTTACGCCGGAAAATGGCAGAGTGCCTTTCGATGTGAAAAGTCTTCCCGGCAGTGGCGAGGTGAAACTGCGGTTTACGGTGTCAGACACGGGCAGGGGCATGAGCGAGGAGTTTTTGCAAAAGCTCTATGAACCCTTTGAACAGGAGAACACGATTGGCGGGACCGGTTTTAAAATGCCCCTTACCAAAAACCTTGTCGGTCTTTTTAATGGCACCGTATCCGTAAAAAGCAGCCCCGATGAAGGAGAACCACCTTTGTTGTAGAGGTGCCATTTGAAAAAACCACACAATCCGAAGCAGTTCTATATCCTGCAATGGGCTCACTTCGTGTGCTGATAAGCGACGACGCCCCTGACGACTGCGCATATGCCTCTTTTCTTTTGAAGAAGTTTGGAATTCGCGCAACCATTGGCCCCGATACTCCAATCATTATCATAACCGCTTACGACTACAGCGAAATTGAGGCGGAGATTTTGCAAATGGCCGGAGCAGAGGTTGTGTGCGTACGTAACGATAGGGAAACGGTTGACTGGTTCTGCTCTTTAAAAGGACGAAACTGCAACTGGACGGCTATCAGGCCACAAAGGTAGTCCGAAGCTCCGGCTGCCCCAACGCCCGCACCATCCCTATTATTGCTATGACCGCCAACGCGTTCCGCGAGGATGTGGCGCTGGCACTGGAGGCAGGAATGAATGTGCATATTGCAAAACCCATTGATGTGGAAATGCTGTATCAAACGCTGGAGGACGCTATGAGACACAAAATTACAATAAATACAAAATAGATGTAACACGCAAACGTGTTTTGCAAAAGAAAAAGCGGCAAGCTAAAATGCTTGCCGCGATGTGGTGGAGAATAGGGGGATCGAACCCCTGACCTCGTGATTGCGAACCACGCGCTCTCCCAGCTGAGCTAATTCCCCAAAATGAAACCGCAGCGTGATTGCTGCGGCTTTTGGTGTGAGTGTTCTTACAGAACTTAGTCACAAATGCAGTAAAAGCAAAGGTTCTTGACGGCCGAAAAACAGTGTTATTGGCTCTTTTCTTCGTTCTTTTCAAGAATAACAAATGATACAAGGGTTTCTTTATGCAGATAATTTTCAAGCTTAGGATCTACATCAACAGTATATGGATTCAACTGCGAAATTGTCCAGCCTTCTTCTAATAATTTATTTATGCGCACGAGATATTTATTGTCATTGATATCGTTTTGTTCGGTATAATCCCGACTGTTGCTGATATAAACTATTTTTTGCATCTGCTACCCACCCTATCATGTTATTAAAATGTTGGTGCGAGTGACGGGACTTGAACCCGTACGTCTACGACACACGCCCCTCAAACGTGCCTGTCTGCCGATTCCAGCACACTCGCTAACAGAAATATATTATACTATCAAACACATAAATTGTCAAGTATTTTTTTTAATTTTACCGTTTTATTGACAA
>CALLNG010000078.1 GCA_938005345.1 uncultured Clostridia bacterium | reverse complement strand
GTGGTCATCAGTTTCATAATAGGCGGCTGAATAATTGGAATCAACGCCATATACGAATAAGCTGCTATTGCGATCATACTCAACAGTTCCGGTTTTAACGTTTTAGTCAAATAAATAGCTGTCGGTCCATCTGCGCCGCCGATAATACCAATGGACGCAGCGCCATTAATATCAAATTCTGCAAACTGTTCCGGGAAAAACCCTCCTAGCAGCATTGCGCCGATAAAGGCAAGGAAGATACCTAACTGTGCCGCAGCGCCAAGCAGAATGCTTTTTGGATTTGCAATCAGCGGCCCAAAATCCGTCATTGCGCCAACGCCTAAGAAAATCAATGGAGGATATATCCCCAGTTTTACACCTAAGTACAACCAATCTATTAGGCCACCATGTGCTACCATTTCAGCGAAATTGACGCCGTCTGTCGTAAAATATTCCTTATGCATAACACCGCCCAAAGGCAAATTTGCCAGCAGCATACCAAACGCAATGGGCAATAGCAACAATGGTTCAAACTTTTTCACAATTGCCAAATACAATAGTACACAGGCAATCGCAATCATGATCAGGACTCTCCAGTCCCCGCCAAAAATTTGTGCGATTCCTGAGCTGGCAACAAAGTTTTGGAGCCCCATTATAAATTCACTCAATCCTCTACACCCTTTCTGTATGAAATTTTCTACTTCCGTAAAACGATTAGCCTAGCGCTACTAATGGATCACCACTGTTTACAGCGGCCCCTTTCGATGTCATAATAGCCGTTACCGTACCGTCATTAGGCGCCACGATTTCGTTTTCCATTTTCATTGCTTCCAGAATGCAAAGAACATCTCCACGTTTTACACTTTGCCCGTTAGATACAGTGATATCTACGATTGTACCAGGCATAGGTGCATTAATTGTCTTAGAATCTGCTGGAGCAGTTGCTGCGGGTGCAGGAGCAGGTGCTGCCGCTGCGGGCGCCGATGCGGAAGCCGGTGCCGCCGGAGCAGGTGCTGCTGCCGGAGCCGCCACTGGCGCTACTGGAGCGCCACCAATTTCTTCTACTTCTACCTCATAGGATTTATTGTTCACATTAATTTTAAATTTTCTCATGACCTGTTCCTCCTCAATAATTATAATTGATTTTCAATTTGTTCTTTCCGTGCAGCCGCATTCCAAGCAGGCGCATTTTGTCCGATTCTACGGAACGATTTAATTTTCAAATGATAGGTTGATGTATTCAAGGATGCTGCTACCGCCGCCGTTAAAATAGCAACCAATTCTTCCTCATCTTCATTCGCCGCTACAGGCGCGGGTGCTGGTATATTATCCTTTGCCGGCTGCGGCGATGCAGCCTGTTCCTTCTTTTTTTCTCCTAGAGCAATACATTTATGCATGATAACAATCGAAGCCCATAAAAGAATCAAAACGGCAAATACAACCAGCATTCCCTCAATACAGATAACGACCATTTGGGTTAACGTTTCTGAATTCATTCCATTCCCTCCATTCCACTTAGTTTATCCCATTTTTTCTATTCCTCTTAAAGCGGAATATTTCCATGTTTCTTGGCTGGGCGCGTCTCCCGTTTACTCATCAGCATTTCCAGCGCACTGATGATCCGCGGACGCGTGGAATCAGGTTCAATTACATCATCAATATAACCACGTTTTGCCGCTTCATAAGGATTGGCAAACTCATTGCGGTATTCTTCAATTTTTTCTTGACGCATCGCCACCGGATCGTCTGCTGCTGCAATATCTTTTTTGAACACAATATTCGCAGCACCATCGGGACCCATGACAGCAATTTCAGAAGTCGGCCATGCAAACACAAAATCCGCTCCTACATGTTTTGAGCTCATTGCAATGTAGGCGCCGCCATATGCCTTACGCACAATTACATTAATTTTCGGTACAGTTGCTTCACTGTATGCATACAGCAATTTTGCACCATGACGAATAATCCCATGGTGTTCCTGATCGACTCCCGGTAAATATCCCGGAACATCCGTTAAAGTCACCAGCGGAATATTAAAGGCATCACAAAACCGGATAAAACGCGCCGCTTTGTCAGAAGAGTCAACATCCAATGAACCTGCCGCTACCTTAGGCTGATTTGCAACAATTCCAACAGTACGTCCATTCATACGGGCAAACCCAACAATCATATTCATTGCAAACGATGCTTGTACTTCCATAAAACTATCCACATCCACAATTTCTGCAATGACCTCTTTCATGTCATATGCCTTACCTGCATCGTCTGGCACTATGGTCATGAGTTTTTCACTGATGCGGTTTAAATCTGCTTCATCAC
The DNA here is from genome assembly GCA_938005345.1 of uncultured Clostridia bacterium. GTDB lineage: Bacteria > Bacillota > Clostridia > RUG12999 > RUG12999 > JAAWTG01. The sequence goes on along the minus strand of CALLNG010000078.1, from coordinate 1,169 downwards.
AAGCATATTCCGGCGCATCTTCTAAATTATTTGAAGGCAAATAGCTCAGCAACTGCTTAATGCCCGCAATACAGGCTTCTTCCTGCTCATATTCAAAATGCGCAACGCCGCTTTTGGTGTTGTGTGCTGCCGCACCGCCAAGTTCATCTGCCGTTACTTCTTCACCAGTCACCGCTTTGATTACCTGCGGTCCCGTGATAAACATTTGACTTGTCTTATCTACCATAAAGATAAAATCCTGAATAGCTGGGGAATAGACCGCACCGCCAGCACAAGGCCCCATGATAACTGAAATCTGCGGAATAACTCCAGAGGCGCTGGTATTACGGAAAAAGATTTCTCCAAAGCCTGCCAATGCATCAATACCCTCTTGGATTCTCGCCCCGCCGGAATCGTTGATTCCAATGATGGGCGCCCCCATTTTCATAGCCATGTCCATAACTTTACAGATTTTTTTTGCATGCATTTCTCCCAGAGAACCGCCAATCACTGTAAAATCCTGTGCATACACAAACACCAACCGGCCATCCACCGTACCATACCCAGTAACGACACCATCTGCTGGCGCCTTCACAGTTTCCATGCCGAATTTCGTGCCACGGTGCTCCACAAAAGCATCCGTTTCAATGAAACTTCCCTCGTCAAGCAGCATCGCAATTCTTTCACGCGCCGTTTTCTTTCCTGACGCATGCTGCTTTTCCTGCTTGTCCTTACCGCCGCCCTGCTCTAACAGTGCCCTGCGGTCTCTTAAGTTTGCAATCTTGTCGATAGTCGACATTTCCATTCCCTCCTCTAAAGTAATATCCCATACCCACTTCATTAAAATTGTAATAGGTATATATTACAATATCGTTTAGACAGAAATTTAACAATGCTTAATAATTCAAATCCTGCCCACTTTCCATATTCTACACGGACTCCTTTTTTCCTTCTTAAAATTTTATTTTTTACCTTCCTGCTAAATATTTCTTAATAACAAAACGTTTTTTATGCAGTTTCACAACACAAATTCTTCCATTTTCCGTACAACCCCTGCTATGGAATCCCTCTCACAGCTGCCTGTGATAAAATCTGCGGCTTTTTTATAACAATCTTCTGCAGTTTCCGTCATAAATCCATATTGCGCTTTTTTCACCATTCCTATATCATTTTCATTATCTCCGACTGCT
>CALLNG010000077.1 GCA_938005345.1 uncultured Clostridia bacterium | reverse complement strand
GTGCTGCTTCGGTTGGAAGAGACTCCTACAATTTATGGGTACTCCCGCGACGAGGTGCTTCGGCAGAGAGAATACAGGAAGTTCTTGATTGGAAGATATGTGGCTCTCTTCAAAATTGATGAGCCAAGAAATGCCGTGGAAATTTACAGAATCTTCCACGGAACACAAAATTATACGAAATATTTATAATGAAGAACGCCGCTGTGCAGATTGCATAGCGGCGCTTTTGTTTACAGGAGGTGTCTTTTATCGAAATCAAAATATGATGAGCAATTCCTTGTTATCGCCGGTCAGCTTGCTGTATGCCGTCTCGCTGAAATAGCGGGAGCGCGCTTTCTCTCCGTGTACCAGCAGCACGGCAGAGCGAATCTCGCTGCTGTATTGCAAGATCGGCATATTCAGAAACGACAGCGAGGAGGTCACATTCCAACCGCCGTTGGAGTTCAGGCTGCGGGGATGGTAGCCTCGGGGAGTCTTATAGTAGGCGTAATAGTCCTTTACAAACTGCGGTGCATCCTCCGGCAGCGGATCAACTACGCCACCCGCCAGCGCATAGCTGCCGTTTTTATAGTCCTCGGTGCGCTGTGCATTCATGGCTTTTCGCTTCTCAAAGCGTGCCTGCTCAGAATCCTCAGCATCAAAATATCCGTTGGCAGTTACACGGGTCATGTCGTACATGGTCATAGCAGCGGTCACTTTAATGCGGGTGTCAATGGCTGCGGCATTGAGCGCCATGCCGCCCCAGCCGCAGATACCGATGATACCGATACGCTCGGAGTCCACATTCTCCTGCACGGAGAGGAAGTCCACCGCTGCGCAGAAGTCCTCGGTGTTGATGTCCGGCGAAGCGACATAGCGGGGTGTACCGCCGCTCTCGCCGGTGTAGGACGGATCGAAGGCAATCGTCAAGAAGCCAAGCTCCGCCATTTTCTGCGCATACAGACCGGAGGACTGCTCCTTTACCGCACCGAACGGACCGCTGACGGCAATGGCAGGCAGCTTGCCCTCTGTGCCCTTCGGCGTGTACATATCCGCCGCCAGTGTGATGCCATAGCGGTTGTGAAAGGTCACCTTGCGGTGGTTCACCTTGTCGCTTTTGGCAAAGGTCTTATCCCATTCCTGCGTTAAATTGAGTTGATCCTGCATGACAAATTCCTCCTTTATTGTTGCGCCCCTTGGCGCATGGCATATACCATGTGGCTGAGGCGGTCCATGTTGTATTGGCCGTAGTGTAATTGTTCTAAAAGAGAGGGGCTGTGCCGATACAGCAGCCGGTATGGCTCCTTGCGTCTTTGCTGCCGATCCAGTTGTAAAAACTAGTCAATCAGCGCCTCGCCCACCCATCATCCGCTAGGTTCTATTATATTATAAGTGGGTGTTTCTCCGTGAGGGTTCTCCCATCCGCGGCGCCTCCTTGTCAATTGTATTATAGCCCATTGGCAGGAAAATAGCAAATACTTTGTTTTTATAATATGTTATGCTTTCCAGGCATGAACAACAGCGGTATCATTACAATAAAAGACGGATTTGACCCGTCTCTTACTGTTTCCAGGCACAAAAGGAGAATGGTCGATACTAAAAAATTACCACTATAAAAACAAAAAAAGACTTGACAGGGGAAGAAAATTGTGGTATGCTGAGGTTAGTTAAAACAAACTCCGTCTGTTGGAGAATACGGCGTCATTTCAATAGAAAAATCTGCCTATTAGTTAGTTGGAACTAACCAAGAGGCAAAACCCACAAACAGGCGGCGGTAAGGTGTGTCAATCGCCGGAAATCCCGCCGCCGGGAAAAAGAAGAGAGGTGTCACATGAGTATTGTTATTATTGGCGGAAACGAAAGAATGGTCAGCCAATACGAAAGCATTTGCAAATCCTTTGGCTGTGAGGCGAAGGTGTTTGCTAAAAAGCACGGCGCACTGAAAAAAAGTTTAGGCGTGCCGGATTTGATGATTTTGTTTACGGCGACTGCGTCCCACAAAATGGTGGGATGTGCGCTGGGCGAAGCAAAACGGGCAGGTATCCCAGTTGCGCGGGTACATTCGAGCAGCGCCTCCGCGCTCAGCCGTACCTTGCAGGAGCATTTCAGGCAGCGGAAGGACGTGGACGCATGCTGGACCGGCTGTTAATCGAGCACTGCGCCCCTACCTTGGCAGGGCTGAAAACGGCGAACCTGCTGCGATGCAACGCGGGAGCGGCATTGCGCAAGCAGGTAGCACGCTGGGATGCGCTGCTGGGTACAAAGGGCGTCCATGTGGAGGTTTTGCGGGAGCAGGACGGCAGCGCTTTGGTCTATGTGTACCGCGAAAAACAGCTGAAAGCAGATTTGGCGCAAGAGGATGTGCGCGCATTTTTGCGCCATTTCGGCTACTGCGGCGGTGTGGAGCTGTGCCTTGCACGGCTGCGCGAGCGGCTGGGCCAGGCGGCATTTCCGCATGAAGTGGGCGTTTTTTTGGGCTATCCGCTTGGTGATGTCATCGGCTTTATGCAGCACGGCGGAAAAAATGCCAAATGCACGGGTTGCTGGAAGGTGTACTGCGACCAGTGTGCCGCCCAGCGGCAGTTTGCGCGACTCAAAAAGTGCAAAGAGGTATATGTGAGACAATTTCAAAAAGGAACCTCCGTCATGAAATTGACGGTAGGCGTATAGAAAGGAAAGGTGGAGTAAAATGAAACAAGTAGCAGTGGTCTATTGGAGCGGCGGCGGCAACACGGAAAAAATGGCGCAGGCCGTATGCGAAGGCGTAAAAGAGGCGGGATCAGCCGCGGAATTGATTGGCGCAGCTGCGTTTTCCGCGGACAAACTCGGAAGTTTTGACGCGGTGGCGTTTGGTTGCCCGTCCATGGGAGCAGAGGAATTGGAGGAAACGGAATTTGCCCCCATGTTTGACGCGTGCGAAGGCAGTCTAAGCGGCAAACCGATTGCGCTGTTTGGATCTTATGGCTGGGGCGATGGGCAGTGGATGAGGGACTGGGAGGAGCGCTGCCGCGCTGCGGGCGCCGTCATGGCGAGTGAGTTTGTGATTTGCCAGGAGGAACCAGATGAAGAAGCGCTGCAGGAGTGCCGGGCGCTGGGCAAAGCGTTGGCAGGATAAACCCGCCCAAAAAATAAAGAAGGATTACAAAACAAAAAGGCTGCCGCCCGGGATAGTGTCGGGCGGCAGCCTTTGTTTTACCGATATTGTTTCCAGGAAAAGGCTGAATGATCAAGCCTTTTGCGCCGCCACGATGAGCATCATAGGACGGCGCAATTCATCTTTCATGCCGTCCTGATCCATTAGATGTGCCGGCGGCTGTGGTTCCACCACCTGTCGCAGGGTAAACCCATTGGCTAGCAAGGTTTGCAGCAGGGTAGTCAGCGTCCGGTGGTATTTGGTGACGGTCTCGCCCAAAAAGACGGCCTGCCGCGGGCCTTCGTCAAAATAGCGGTCCACCGGGAAATGCCGGATATGACCCGCCTCGTCATAGCACCAGTCCTGGGGGCCTTGGGCCGTGAAAATGGGATGTTCCGTGGAAAACACAAACCAGCCGCAGTCTGCCAGGCAGTGGTAGATACGGTTCACCAGGTCGGAAAACGAAGCCACATAGTGCAGCGCCAGGGAGCTGAGAACAATGTCAAAGGACGCGGCTGGAAAATAGATCTCCTCCATGGGCATGTGCAAAAAACGCACCTGCGGAATTGGCATTTGTCCCGCGAAACGGCCAGCATGTTTTCCGACAAATCCACGCCAACCACCCCCGCCGCGCCCTGTTGTACGGCGTAGCGGCAGTGCCAGCCATAGCCGCAGCCCAAATCCAGCACACGTTTGCCGGAAAAATCCGGTAGCACCTGCCGCAGCGTTTCCCATTCGCCCGCCGCCTCCAGCCCATACTGGGAGCGCGGCATCTGGGCATATTTTGCAAAAAAAACCGCATCATCATATTTGTTTTGTTTCATGGTACTACCTCCTCAAAAGAAAAAGGAATATTGTTGCCTGGCGAAACAAAGCCGTTTAGACCGCCGGCCCAACATCTTAGGCCGCCGCCTGCCGCGGGTCCTGAAACCGGTACTGTTTCCATTTTCCGGATTTCACGCGCCAGGTGAACAGCACAACGCGGAACACCCAGTCCATGACCATCGCAATCCATACGCCGACCGCGCCCCATCCACACAACACGCATAGCACGTAGCTAAAGGCAATACGGAACGCCGCCATGGAAAAGATGGATACCACCATCGTGAAACGCACGTCATTGGACGCGCGCAGTGCGTTGGGCAGCGTGAAAGACGCGGGCCACAGCAGCATTGCGCAGCCGTTATGTATCACAATGAGCAGCGCGGCAAGCTGCAGCGTTTCACCGGAAAGTTGGTAAATTTTCAGCAGCAGCGGCAGGGACAGCAGCAGGCAGGCATTGAGAACCACCGTACAAAGATAGGTAATCTTGAGCAGCTTTTTGATGTAGTACGTAGCCTGCTGGTAGTCGCCTGCGCCAATGCAGCGGCCCACAACAGTAATCATGGCCAAGTTCATGGCCTGGCCTGGAATGCAGCCCAGCGAATCAATGTTGTTGGCAACGGCGTTCGCTGCAATTTGCACCGTGCCAAACAGGGCAATCATGCTTACCACCAGTACGCGCCCCAGCTGAAAAAAGCTGTTTTCCAGCCCATTCGGCACGCCGATACGTAAAATCCGGCGGATGAGCCCAAAGTCTGGGCGCGGGAATTTCCGCTCCACATAGAGGCTGTCTGTGGGCCGTGAGATGAGCACTAACATCACGCCAGCCGCCACAATGCGGGAAAACAGCGATGAAATTGCAGCGCCTGCCACGCCCCAGTGGACAAAGAAAATCAAAATGGTGTTGCCAATGACATTGAGTACATTCATAAGCAGGGAAACCTGCATGGAAATTTTGGAATTGCCCTTAGCGCGAAACAGCGCAGCACAGGCATTGTAAACCGCCAAAAAAGGGTAGGACAGCGCAGAATAGAATAGGTAAGTCTCGGCGTGTCCCATTACATCCGGTTCAATGCTGCCGAAAAACAGCCGCAGCAGCGGACGTTTCAGCAACAGCGCTAGCACCATAACTGCGAGCGAAAGTGCAGCGCAAAGCAGCAAGAGCTGGCCTGCTGACCCGCGTGCCTCTTTGGGGCGCCGCGCGCCGATAAGCTGCGAGGTGACGACCGCGCCGCCCGTTGCCATGGCGGCAAAAATGTTGATGATCACCACGTTGATCATGTCCACCAGAGAAACGCCGGAAACGGCGGCCTCTCCGACAGAGGAAATCATCATGGTGTCCGCCATGCCGACGGTAATCGCCAGAATTTGTTCCAAGACCAGCGGGAAAATGAGCCGCCGTAGATCCAAGTTGGAAAACAAGGGATTGCTAGGAAGCGTAGATGATTTCATAAACGACAGTAAGCCTCTTTTCTATGGGACAAACGTACGCCTGCCCCGGAAATCTTTTATTGTATTGATTATACCACAAATGCGAAGCGCTGTCCAGACAGGCGCATAGGAAACAAAAAGCCACCTCCGGATTTATCGTCCGGAGGTGGCTTTACACGTAAGACCGAGT
>CALLNG010000076.1 GCA_938005345.1 uncultured Clostridia bacterium | reverse complement strand
TGGTCTTTCATTGGTTTTTCGATTTCCACTTTGTCGTGCCCTGCGGCAGAATGTTTCAAAACGGAACCGTCAATGCCAATACGTTCGCAGTTCCCCTTTGCCATGACCGATTCGTCTGCCATGTTAATAAGTTGGTATTTTAAAGAAGAACTTCCAGCGTTGATGACTAAAATGTTCATATGTACTCATTACCTCCCTTATGCTTTTGCTTTGCCTTCGATTGCCTGTACGCAGGTGATGGCGACTACGCCGACAATATCTTCGCTTGTACAGCCGCGGGACAAATCATTCACCGGTTTGGCAATCCCCTGCGTGATAGGCCCATAGGCTTCTGCCTTTGCCAGACGCTGCACCAGTTTGTAACCAATGTTTCCGCTGTTGAGGTCTGGGAATACCAGCACGTTAGCATGCCCTGCTACTGTGCTGCCCGGTGCTTTACTCTGCCCGACGGATGGCACAATAGCGGCGTCCAGCTGCAGCTCTCCATCCAAAGCCAGGTCCGGACGCTTTTCTTTTGCGAGGCGGGTTGCTTCCTGCATTTTCTCTACCAAATGGCTTTTGGCGCTGCCATAGGTGGAATAAGACAGCATAGCAATCACCGGGTCTGCCTCTACCAGAGAGCGGAACGTATGCGCGGAAGAAATGGCAATTTCGGAAACCGCGTCTGCATCCGGATCCTCATTTAGGCCGGAATCCGCAAAGATAAAGGTGCCGTTATGGCCGTATTCACAGTCTGGTACACACATCAGGAAAAAGGCGGAAACCAGTTTGGTGCCCGGCGCGGTTTTCAGGATTTGCAGCGCGGGACGCAAAACATTGCTCGTTGCGTTGACCGCACCTGCAACCATACCGTCCGCCATGTTTTCTTTTACCATCATCACGCCGTAGTACAGGGTGTTTTTCATGGTCTCGCGGGCTTTTTCCGGCGTCATGCCTTTGGCTTTACGCATTTCATAGAATTTGTCCGCTAATTCTTCAAAATGGCTGTCTGTTTCTGGGTCAATAATGGTTGCGCTGGAAATGTCCAAAGAGCCAGCTTTTTGCAAAATGGCATCGCGTTTGCCCAGCAAAATGATGTTGGCAATGCCCTCTTTTAAAATCATAGCAGCGGCCTCAATGCTGCGGATTTCTTCTCCTTCTGCCAGGACAATCGTCTGTTTGTTCGCTTTAGCGCGTTCTTTGGTTCTCTCTAAAAAAGTACTCATGGTTACAAGTCCCCTTTTACTTATTTTGGTCTGTCTTCATTATACACCATTTATGAATTGTATACAATATGATTTTGGTAAAAATTTTACCTTATTTTTGATTTTTTTTGCACTTTATGATACAATAGAAGCAAATAGCGTGAAAAAGCTATAGTTATAGCAAAATGGGGAGGGGTAATGTTGCGGGTTGCAGCAGTGATCGCAGAATATAATCCATTTCATATCGGCCATGCTTATCTGTTGGAGCAGACGCGCAAACAAGGCGGGGCGCAGGCGGTGGTATGCATCATGAGCGGCAGTTTTATGCAGCGCGGCGAGGTGGCGTTGCTGGACAAATGGCGGCGTGCGCGGCTGGCGCTGTGCGGCGGCGCGGATTTGGTGGTGGAATTGCCGTTCGTGTATGCCGTCTCACCAGCGGAATATTTTGCGTTGGGCGGCGTTTGGCTGGCGAAACGTATGGGCTGCGTGGACTTGTTGGCATTTGGCAGCGAATGTGGCGAACTCCAGCAACTCCGGGAAGCGGCTCGGGCATTGTTGGATGCGCCGCCTGGCAGTTTGAAAGAGAGAATGAAAACCGGGTGCAGCTATCCGCAGGCAGCAGCGCACATTGCAGGCGCTGCCGCGGGTAGCCCCAACAATTTACTGGGTATCACCTATCTGATGGCGCTGGAAAAACTGCATTGCCATATTCAGCCATTTACTGTACCGCGAACAGGTGCGGGGCACCACGATACGCGGGTGCAGGGGTTCATGAGTGCAGCGGGTATCCGCAGGGCGCTGCGGGAAGAAACGCTGCAGTCCGACCAGGTACCAGCACAAACCTATGCCATGCTCATGCAGGCAAAACAGCGGGGTGACTGGTCGGATATGCGACAGCTGGACCGGGTACTGCTGGGCCTTTTGCGGCGCGATGGTGTACACGAGGATGGTGCCTATCTGTCCGAAGGGCTGGAAAACCGCATTATGTGGGCGGCACGGGACTGTAGCAATGCGGAGGAGTTGATTCAGCGCGTCAAAACCAAACGCTATCCCTATACCCGCATTACCCGCACCTTGGTGCATGTGCTGATGGGAACCACAGCTGCGCAGGTGCAGGAAGCCTTATACCGGGGGCCAGGATACATCCGCGTGTTGGGGTTTAACCAGACGGGTAAGGCACTGCTACGGACTATGAAACAAACGGCCCAGGTGCCGATTGTGGTAAAGCGCGCCGCGCAGCAGCATTTGAATAGCTATGCGCGGGAGCAGCTGCAAATGGACGCGCGGGCGCAGGATTTTTTGGCGTTAGCGCGCGTGTCGGATAAAACAATAGCAGGCGGAGAGGATTATACCACCTCCCCGGTTGTGCTGAACTAGAAACGGGGGAAACAAAAGATGTTGGAAGAATTTGTCGGGGCGTTTGAAGCGGTACTGGTGATGGTGCTATTGATTTTGACGGGCTTTTTTCTCACTAAATACCAAAAGATTGACGGGCGGGTGTCCAAGTTTATTTCCTGGGTTGTGGTGAATGTCACGCTGCCGTGTTATATGCTACACAACGTCACCACATCCTTTGACCCGTCGGAAATCTGGCAAATCCCAAAGTATATTGCCCTGCCCCTGGTCAGCGTACTGATTGGGTACGGCCTGGGGAGACTCATTGTGAAGCTGGCGAAGGTGCCGCCGCAGTACGCTGGATCCATGGTGGTGATGACGGCGATGAACAACACGATTTTCATGGGCCTGCCTGTGAATCTGGCGCTGTTCGGTGAGCAGAGCGTGCCCTATGTGCTGTATTATTACATGGCGAATACTTTGCTGTTTTGGACGCTTGGCATTTATACCATTTCCGGCGGACGCAAAGGGCAGGGCGGCGGCAAACCGCTGCTGGCTCGCATATTTTCGCCGCCGCTGCTAGGGCTGCTCACGGGATTGCTGTTTTTGCTGCTACGGATTCGAGTTCCTTCCTTTTTGTTGGATACTTGTGAATCCATTGGCGCGATGACGACGCCGCTGTCCATGCTCTTTATCGGCTATGTACTGTGTAGTACCGGCCTGTCCAACCTGCACTTTGGCAAAAACATTGTGCTGGGATTGGCCTGCCGCTTTTTGGTGGGGCCGCTGGCTGCTGTGATATTATTCCGGATCGCTTCGCTTCCGGAACTCATGCGCAATGTGTTCACAGTGCAGGCGTTTATGCCTGTCATGACCAACCAGGCTATCATTGCCAAAGAATATGGGGCGGACAGTGAGTTTCCGGCAGTCATGGTATCTGTTTCCACTTTGGTTAGCCTAGTGCTGTTGCCGTTGATTCGCGTTGCGTTGGGCGCGTAGCGCGCTGCCCGGACAAAAGAAAACCGCCTACACAAAATCAATGCAGGCGGTTTTCTTTTATTTGTAAAGTCGTTTGAGCCAGACGGTCATAGCGGTTTCTCCCCGGTTTGCAAATGCAAAATAGGGAATTAACGTTAGGGGAACCTCTTTTTTTTCAGCCTTTACAGGGCGGTACAGATCCGCATGGCCTGCATCCCAGTCTCTTATGTAACCGGTAGTCTTTAAAACGACTGTATGTAAGCTCGAATCATACCCCTTTTGAAAAGGATTTTGAGGGTCAATGGCGATATCATGTAAATTTTCACCATTATCTACCCCTTCTGCACAATATACGATAGGCCCGCACATAATAGCGGCCTTGCCGCTGTCAGCAATGACGGACGGGGCGGCTTCTAAAACGACAGGTTTCATCTCTAAGTCCAATACCACTTGGGCACGTTCAGCTAAAGATACTAGAATATAACCGTTGGCTTCTTCTGGATGTACCGCCATTCCATCTATTTCTATCGTGTAGCGATTGCACCACCCTGGTATGCGAATCGCGAGGTTTTTGATTTGATCCGTTGTAATTACCATTTTTCCGCTATAGGGATAATCCGTTTTCAGTGTGATTTGGCCACCACCTACTGTAGCTGATGCGTTCATATATTGATGAAGATATACGGTGCCGTCCTCCTCTGTAAACATAAGACTGCCAATGGAAGCAATAAACCGGCAAAGATTCGGTGGGCAGCAGGAACAGTCGAATACTTTTTTCCGTTGGGTAGCAGGGAACCGCGTCCGGTCGGAAGCATTTTCTTGTATGGATACGTCTCGATCCACAAGATAGGGTTCTACCTCCAGTGGATTTTCGTAAAAAAATGCGGTTCCATCCAGGGATATGCCAGAAAGGATACCGTTGTAGATTTCCCGTTCCACAAGGTCGGAATACATGCGGTTTGGTTCCAAAAGCAGCATTCTTTGCGCAAAATATACCATGCCAATGGAGGCGCAGGTTTCAGCATAGGCCCGCAGATTGGGCAGGTCATACGGTTTTGTAAATGCTTCTCCGCAGGAGGAAGAGCCGATACCGCCGGTTAGATACATCTTTTTTTGTACGATATCTAGAAATATAGCTTCGCAGGCTGCCTTCAGTTCTGTATCCTCATCAATGCGCGCCAAATCCGCCATGGCGCTGTACAAATATACCGCCCGAACTGCATGCCCCTGTGCGGACGTTTGCTTTCGCACAGGCAAGTGGCTTTGGTTATGGCAAGGCTTGCTCCAGAAGTACGATTCTTCCTGTTGTCTTCCACGTTGTTCGAGAAAAAAACGAGCAAGATTTAAATACCTTGTATTTTTCGTATATTGGTATAATTTCATCAAGGCCAATTCAATTTCTTCGTGTCCTGGCGTGATGAAACCAGCGCTTTTCTCTGCTACAAAAACACGTTCAATTTCAGCTGCAAAATCCTCCATGAGATGTAAAAATTTCTTTTTACCTGTGCAGCGGGCATAGGCGACAGCTGCTTCGATTAAATGTCCGGCACAGTAGAGCTCATGGTCGCTTCGGTTTTTCCAAATTTCATCCGGTTTTACGCTTAAAAAATAACTGTTAAAATATCCAGTTTTCAACCGGTGCTGCTCAATCTGTTTGATAACACCGTCCACTGTACGTTCTAAATGTGGGTATGGGCCCTGGGCGCAAAGATATGCCACGGCCTCGATCCACTTAGCAATATCGGAATCCCAAAAAGGGTGTACCATTTGGTTTCCCTTCTTGCACTGGAATGCCTCGAATCTTCCTGTATCCTGAAACTGTTTTTGAACAGCATAAATGGTGACATCTCCGATTTGTTTTTTGCGCCGTGCCCAAAATCCGTTTTCTAAATTGATACTTGTAAAATCTACTGGATTCATAAGATCACCTCAATCTGTTTTTTATAGTATATAAAAAATTTTAAGGTAGATCAACGAAAAAAACCAGTAAAAAGGTACAAAAAAACGACTTGACAAAAAGAAGAATGTACGGTAAACTGAAAAAAATATAGTGGAAAAGGGGTGTCTTATGGAGTATTTACGGCATATTTCTTCGGGTCAATTTATTTCCGTGAGTCCATGGATACATCCGGATAGGTGTATTCCAAGTAACGAACTGATCGTTGCAGAGCAGGGCGTTGTTTTCATAGAAGAAGATTCAACCCGTTTTACTCTGCACGGTGGGGATATCCTTTACCTGCGCAAAAACCATCCTCACCGGGGATTTCGGGTAAGCCAGGAAAAAACTTCATTTTATTGGGTTCATTTTGAGGAACAACCGCCGTTTTCATTTCAGATGTTTTCTCTTTCCAATCCCTATCCCGTTATGAGCATGCTGCGCCAGTTGCTGCACTATGCCAACACACCAACCTATCCAGCGGCCGCCTCAGACTTAATGCTCTCTATGCTGGCTATTGAACTTTCCGTCCAGTATCAGCAGGCGCACCCTCTCAGTTATCCTTTTATGGGACAACTGTGCGAGTGGATCCGGATGAACAGCAATCGGCGTATTACCTTGGAACAGGTATCTGCGGAGTTTGGGTATCAAAAGGATTATTTATCCCGCATTTTCCGGATGCAGTATCATGAGGGCCTGAAGCATTACATTGACCGTATGAGAATGAATTATATTAAAAATCTTTTACTCACAACTTCTTATCCCTTGAAAACCATAGCCGGACTCTGTGGATTTGAAGATGCCCGAGCCTTAGAAAAATATTTTAAATACCAGGAAAAAACCACGCCAACGATTTTCCGTAGTCAATATTGGAATATCCACCAAAATCAAGAATAAAGTATGCGTTTGCATTTGCCTTTCAATTGCGTTCTTATATGGGAGGAATTTGTTGAAGTGTGGATGCAACTGATTTTTTATGGGGGGAGCCAGCAGCTAGGCAGGTGATTTAAAATAGAACTTTGCCATTGAATAATGAAAAGTTATCTCCAATGTTACAATAAAAGCGGTCTAGCCGGCCGCAAAAGGAACAAAGAATAAGTCAACCGCTGAAGCGGTAGATTGAGATTACTTACGGTTGGTAGATTGTCCATAGGGCTGTTAGTCCAGCCTGTAATAGGGCTTATAGACCTAAAAAAACCGCCTGCGCAAAAAAGAACGCAGACGGTTTCATTTTATTTTTTACGGTCCGTGTCGCGGATTTCTACGCGGCGAATTTTACCGCTGATGGTTTTGGGAAGCTCTGGTACAAATTCCACAACGCGGGGGTATTTATATGGTGCGGTATTTTGTTTGACGTAATTCTGAATTTCTTTTTTCAGTTCATCAGAAGGCGTATATCCGGCGGCAAGTACAATCGTTGCTTTCACAACTTGTCCGCGGATGGGGTCGGGAACACCGGTTACAGCGCATTCCACGACAGCTGGGTGTTCCATCAGCACGCTTTCCACTTCAAACGGCCCAATGCGGTAGCCGGAGCTTTTGATAATATCGTCCTTGCGTCCCACATACCAAAAATAGCCGTCTTCATCTTTCCATGCCAAATCGCCGGTGTGGTAATAGTAATCATGCCAAACGGATTGAGTCCGTTCTTCATCACGGTAGTATTCCATAAACAACCCAATTTGCTTTTGGTCTGTGCGTAGTACAATTTCTCCCACAACGCCGCTGTCCACGGGATTCATATCGTCGTCCACAATTTCCACATGGTACAGCGGAGATGGTTTTCCCATAGAACCGGGTTTGGGCGTCGTGCCGACCAAGTTCAAAACCGTTGCCGTGGTTTCTGTCTGGCCGAATCCCTCCATGAGGCTGAGTCCGGTCGCCTCCTTAAACCGGTCAAACACCTCCGGATTGAGCGCTTCCCCCGCGATGGTTGCATATTTCAGCGAGGACAGGTCAAACCGGCTCAAATCCTCTTGGATAAAGAAGCGGTAAATGGTGGGTGGCGCGCAGAAGGTGGTCACCTTATATTTTTCAATGATGTGCAGCAGGTCAGCGGGTACGAATTTATCATAGTCATAGACAAAAATCGCGGTTTCCGCCATCCATTGTCCGTACAGCTTGCCCCATACCGCTTTGCCCCAGCCTGTGTCCGCCACAGTGAGGTGGCAGCCCTCCGGATCCACGTTTTGCCAGTGGCGGGCCGTGATGATATGGCCCAGCGGATAGGTATAGTCATGCGCCACCATTTTGGGCAGGCCAGATGTGCCGGATGTAAAATACAGCAACATCATATCGCGTCCGCCGGCGGCTTCCTCGCCGGTGGGACGCTCAAATTCATCGCTGGCCTGAGCGACGCCTTCATCGAAAAATTCCCAGCCCTCCCGTGGCTCGCGCACTACCACGCGCGTGTGCAGCGATGGAGATTCCGCCAGCGCACTGTCCACATGCTCTGTTACCTCGCCATCGCATGTACAGACTACCATTTTAATATCTGCCGCATTGAAACGGTAGATATAATCTTTTTTGGTCAGCAAATTGGTTGCTGGGATACAAACTGCCCCCAATTTGTGCAGGGCCAGCATGCAAAACCACCATTCATAGTGGCGTTTGAGTACCAGCATGACCTTGTCGCCTTTTTGGATGCCTTT
>CALLNG010000075.1 GCA_938005345.1 uncultured Clostridia bacterium | reverse complement strand
AAATTTTCAATACCGCCTTTAGGTGGTGAGCAAGGGCTGCCCCTTCTAGGGGCTGAGCAAACCACCAGTTCACTGGTGGTTATGATTGTTGAGGACATCGATCTATATTATATATGCAAACTTGAAATCCAGATGAGGGTTTGTCATGATATAAAAATTCCCTCTAAAATTTTTACTCCCGGCATTGCGGAGTGAAAAAATATATGATAAAATAACCGTGTAAAAACGGTAAGCAGTTATAAAGGTAAGCAGTTAAGCAGGTTTAGGAAGTTCCATCCCAAGGGATAGGTGCGGCTTAGACCTGCTTTTTTCATGTTTACGGAAAACAAAATCATAAGTCAAACAAAACACACGATGTAAGCTCACGGGCTTTGCGTGTGTTTTTTTGTAAAAAATGAAAGGAGGAACAAACAATGAAGGAGTTCAGGTTAACAGAAAAGCAAAGGAGGTTTGCACAGGAACATCATTATGTGCTGGAGGATTTTCTCAAATACAGAGGATTACCTTTGGACGAATTTTATGATGTGGTAGTATTCAGATTTTTAAGGGCGGTCAAGCAATATGATGAGCGCGAGGATTTGAGGAAATATAGCTTTCATACGATTGCTAAACAGCATATGCGTTCGGCACTTGGCCACTACTTTGAACATCTGAAATGGCAGAATGAACATATCCAGCTACTGAGTTTCGATTATCCCATTTCATACGGCTCAGGATTGACGGTTGGCGATTGTATTGCCGATGAAAACGCTGATGTCTATGAAACCGTATGTAAAAAACTCAGCCGAACCCCTAAACGGTACCGGCTTTTATATATGTCACAACCCAAGGAAAGCACAAACCAAAGTTGGTATGAGGGGAGGTGATATATTCAGGGATGGTTGAATGGAAAAGAAAAAACAAAAATCTTAGGAGGAAAAAACGATGTTTGAAAACGATAGGAATACTGGATTTTTTACAGATGAGGGAAATGGAGAAAGCCTAGATCTGGGAAGCATTGCGGATGAGGATTTTGCTAGCGGCATCTTTCCCCTTGATGACATTTTTGGGGACGAGAACGAAGACAAAGCGGTCACATCCGAACAGACGGACGATTCCAAAATTTCTGGGGCGGAGTCTATAGAAAACAAAGCGGGGGATCAAACGGATGAGGAGAAAGTCAGCGAGAGGAAACCAATTTCAAAAAAGGAGGAACAATCAGATGCCGGTCAATCTGCAGCTGCAGAGATACCGGACCTGTTTGAGGAGGCAATCGCAAAAGCCGAGAAAAAACAGGCGGAGAGTACAAAGAGCAGCCTGACGGAGAAGCTGCCGGTATTCTCCTATGCATCTGCCAAAGAGGAGATTGTGGATCCTTCAAAGACCTTTGACCAGCTGCGCAGTGAAAAAGCGGAGGATTTTCCGGAGCTCGACGATGCCACGAGTGTAACGTGGAAGGTGGAGTACGGTAAAATCACGAAAATTGTTCCTGCACCTAAGAAAACGACAATCGCAGGTTTTAAATCGCAGATTGAAAATTCAAAGGAATTTCTAAATTCCCTTAATAAGTGCAAGGGCGAAATCAAGTGCAAAGTTACACCTTCCGTTACCGCTAAGAAAAAAGGGGTGATATCGCCCTATAAAGGCGTATTTCATTCCGTTGACGAGGCGGTGGAAAGCGGCAAGGAGATTGCATTTGTCCCTTCCGGGGACGGCCGGGTGTATGAAATCCGCAACAACCGGATCGGCACATTTATCGCAGAGACTGATAGGGTTACAATATTAAACAAGGTAAGCGCCGGGTTTATCCCGGCTCTGCCCAAAATACCGTACCGTATTTTGTCAGAGATCATTGCGTTTTTTAAGGCATGCATAACGAAAAACTGTGAGCTGGAGGCGCTGGCATATATATATTGGTCATTTGCTGACTCGAAGTATTATGTTTACGTGCCAAAGCAGGAAGTTTCTAAGGATAGTGTGGAAACGGTTCTTCCCGATGTGGATGAGGAAAAAATTGTGTTGGTAATGGAGGTGCATTCTCATCATACCATGCCTGCTGTTTTTTCGCATATTGACAATAAGGATGAACGGGCAACAAGAATCTATACGGTAATGGGAAGACTGGATAAGGTGTTCCCTGATATATGTACAAGAATATCGGTAGGCGGAAAATTTGTGGAGCTTAATCCCAATGTAGTATTTGAAGGAATGGAAGGGGATTTCCCGGAAAAGTGGAAAGATGCTGTTTGCAAAAAGCAGCCCAAAGAAAAGGGGGTTGACCTATGAAGCTGGCGCTTGACAGGCCTGTAACGATTGTTGTAATCGGCGCAGGCGGTACGGGAGGATATGTGATTCCCCATCTTTACCGGATTGCGTTTGCCGCAAACCGGCCGTGCCGTATCATCATAGCAGACGGAGATATTGTAGAGGAGAAAAACCTTGTACGGCAGAATTTTGCGCAGTGCGACATCGGACAAAACAAGGCGCAGGTGATGGCGGAACGGTATTCAGAGGTATTCGGTATTGAAACGCAATACATTCCAGAGTTTATAGAAGAGGAAGAACGCCTTTATGAACTGTTGCATTTGGAACCAAAATACGGATATCCAAAGCCGATCGGTATTTTGATCGGCGCTGTGGACAATAACCGTTCTAGGGTCATGTGCCATCATGTATTTCATCGGCTTGATGACATTATTTATATTGATTCGGGAAATGGAGAGTATACAGGGCAGGTCGTATGCGGTGTGAAAATGAGCGGCAGAGTTATCAGCAAACCTGTGGCAAGAGTATATCCAGACATTCTGACGGATACGGAAAAGTTCCCTTCGGAGCTTTCCTGTGCACAGAGGAGTGTTTCGGCGCCTCAGACCATTGCGGCAAATATGTTTGCTTCTACTGCAATTTCTTCTATGCTGTACTATTTGCTTATTGAAGGAACGTTACACAATAACAGGCTAGCATTTTCGTCAAGAAAACTGCTAATGAAATCAGTTGCGTGAAAGGAAGGAATAACATGGATAAGGATTTTGTGTTTACTCAAACAAAAGAAATAACGATGACGTCCTCTAAGACAATTACGGTTATAACGAAAACATTAGAAATGGTAGATGAGTTTGGAAAGAGAAAACTTTGCGGATATACACATTCTAAGAAAGTAGACTTGCATCATGATGATTTTGTTTCGGGGAGGGCTGCATAATGGCAGAGCGTTATTATGCCCTTGAAAAGCTTGCAGAAGCAGAAAGAAGCCTTATGGGTATCATAGAGGTAATGCCACTCAAACGGCGTGCGATTGATATCTACAGGCACAAAGGCAATATCCAAAGAGCGAAAGAGACCTATTTGGAGCTTGACGCCGTAAAGGATAAGCTGCTGGATGCCGCTCGGAATTTGCGGCTTTTGTTTTCTGAATGCGATATGCAGGAGGGGGCGGACTTTGCCAATAAACTGTATGGCACTGCACGGCAGTTTAATCTGATGACAAAGGACTATACCAAGCTGATTGCAGCCGTGAAAACGTTAAAGGGCTATATCCCGCATACCGAAACAATGGACGCAAGACTGATCGGTCATCTGATGAACAATGTTAAGATGGGGTATTATCCGACAGAGATGACACATGTAAAGAGGATAAAGCGGGCACTGAAATTCCCAAATTGCAGCGTGAATCTTTTGGATCCCTGCTGTGGATGCGGATTGGCTTTGGAGGCGCTTTCCATGGGTGAAAATACCGTGACATACGGAATTGAAATTGACGAAGCGCGTGGACAGGAAGCCGAGGGCAGACTCGACCGTGTAGGGTTCGGCAGTTTTTTTCATTCCAGAATCAGTCAGGAAGCGTTTCATATTTTGTTCTTAAATCCTCCCTATCTGAATGTTATGGGAGAAGGCGGAACAAAGGCAAGGAGCGAGAAACGGTTTTTGGTCGAGAGTATTCATCATTTGATGCAGGGGGGAGTTTTAATATATATTATCCCGTACTACCGACTGACCTATGATATTTGCAGAATACTATGCGACAATTTTCAAAACCTTTCCGTATACCGTTTCTTAGATAGTGAATTTGCAAGGTTCAAGCAAATTGTGGTGCTGGGAATCAAGAAGAAAAAAGGCGACGGTTCCAAGCAGGCGGAAATCCTTTCGCAATATGCAATGTTGCCGAATAAGATACCAATGCTGGATGCCCTGCCCGAGGAAATCTATCCTCTTGCGGAAACAGAGAAAAAAGTAGAGATCTTCAAAGGCGCGGTATTTAATCTTGGTGAGCTCCAACGGCAGCTTGCGAAATCAAAGTCTATCGATATGCTGTTTGAAAAAAGCCGTATTGATGCTATGGAAAAGCGGCCTTTGCTGCCGCTCAACATTGGACAGGTAGGATTGATCGGCGGGAGTGGCCTTATCAACGGATATGTGGACTGCGAGCATCCGCATGTTATCAAGGGACGTGTTATCAAGGAAGTAAAGAAACGTGAAAACGAGGAGGAAAATACCCTTACGGAAACAAGAGTAAACAGGATGTTGTTTCATATCTTGACGCCGGAAGGGTTAAAGAGACTGGCGTAAAGGAGAAAAGACCATGAAATATGAAATTGATTTAAGAAGTTTATGCAGCGCAATTCGGGAAAGAGAAGAAGAGTTTATCGTCGGGCTGTATGACACACCAGGAGAACAGTATCTGTATGACAATGTGCTTAAGAAATTTATTTCGGGTGTGCCGGTCAGAATGTGCGACATTGACTTTGACGCTTTTGACGAAGACGATATTGTTGAGCTAATAGACAATAAAAGGGATGACATTGACAAAGCTCTGCGGGGAGCAAGCCTCATTATCGAAAACTTTTGCAAAAGCCCAGCGCTTACTGCAAAAACGAGAAAATTCTTTTAGGAGGGAGAAACGTGAAGCAAACTATAGAAAACGAATACATGACATTCATGATGCTGGTATGCTTGCTTAAAGTGTATCACGATGAGGGAATCAAAGTTTTTGGCAATGCCTATGCAAATGAGGTGATCAATAATTTTGATTTCTTCTATATGTATATCATGGAGGCAATCCAGAATGCGGCGCCCATAACGGTATACAGTGAAAACCTGTATGCCAAGCATGGATTTAACGAGGAAGATGGAGAGGTATATATCTGGGCATACAGCTCTAAAGAGATGCAGGAATATTTCAAGGTTGCACGAAAACTGAACCGATTGGAAGGCAGAGGAGGGAAGGAGAACCCGTATGAACAGGAGATCATAGATAAGATAGAGGATCTTCGCGGTTTTCGTTCTTACAATTTTGATTATACAATCGGCCACAAGCGTAAGGGGGCATGGCTTGAGGTGCTATGGGGATATGAGTTTACTTGCGAGATTTCTATGTGCCTTTGGATTGTGCGTACCATGCGGCTGCTTAGAGACGAACTACCAAAATTAAAGGAAAAGTATCGGGCAGCTAGACGTTTCAAGCGTTCAAACTCGAAGCGGGGAGGCTTGTATTATGCAAACGAAGAATGAGCTTGTGATCCGTATTCAAGAAAACGGTGAAATAGTGGTGGAAGATATTGTAGATGGCGTGAAGGGATATAAAAAGGTATCGCCGGAGACTTTTATCGACTGTGTAAAAAATTCTGTGCGAATAAATATGATCTCCAGCGGCGTGTTGCCTGCAGGAACGTTTTCTTTTGCGGTAAATGAACGCGGGAAAAGATATGTATGTGTGGAATTTCCGTCGCGATACTGCGATGTGGCGTATGAAAACACGGAGTATAAGGATTTCCCATTGCCAAGACTGGTATTTGGATTTCATTTGGACGGAGAACGTATCAAGAGCGTTAATCTGGGAGTGCCAGATGAGGGAAGACTTACACCCAAAACAAGGATGTTTGTATATCCCTTCTCCAATGTCAGCGGATTCAGGCTGTGCTGCGGAGCAAACAGGCTACCGGATATAAAGTCGCTTCATCAGCTCACGGGAGTCATGTATTTTATCATGTCTATGCCGAATAATAACGATCATTACCGTACGGACAGAACGAAACTTGATTTGGAACTGCGGACTTTGTTTGAAACACTCAAAGATAAGACACCGGGATATTACTATTCGGATGTTCTTAGGGAGAGCAACAATACGCTGCAGGACTTTATTAGTGGATAGGAGGAAAATATGAGGGATAATAAGTATTTTGAGGAGTTTGGGAAACCGTTTGCAGCTTGTGATGTAAGTTG
The DNA here is from genome assembly GCA_938005345.1 of uncultured Clostridia bacterium. GTDB lineage: Bacteria > Bacillota > Clostridia > RUG12999 > RUG12999 > JAAWTG01. The sequence goes on along the minus strand of CALLNG010000075.1, from coordinate 6,861 downwards.
GAAACTGCAGCTTACAAATAAGGAAAAAACAAGTGGCTTGGCGGTTCCGTATCTGGACGCAAGAGCGATTGCCGACAGACTTGACGCCGTGGTAGGACAAACCGGCTGGAAAGACGAATATCGGCCGTGGCATAACTATGTGACAAAAAAGGAACAGAAATTTGCTCAGCTTTGCACCATTTACATCTATGATGAAGAGTTGAAAGAATGGATCGGAAAAACTGACGGCGCAGAGGATTCGGATATTGAGCCTATCAAGGGTGGATTATCCGATGCTTTTAAAAGAGCAGCGGTGCGCTGGAACATCGGACGATATCTGTATAGATTTGACCCTGTATGGGTTGGTATCGAACCTCGCGGAGACAGCTATATCATTGCCAAAAAGGAACATGATAAGCTGACGAAAATATATAATGATACCGTTGCGAAGTTGTTCGGGACAACGCAGGATCCGCCGCAGCAAAAAAATATTTCGGAGCAGAAACAGCCGGATAATTCTGAATCAATGGAGCAAAGCAATATAGCGGAAACTTCCGTATATGAAATAAAAAAGATTAAGGTGAAGCAGTCTGATAAGGGAATCCGTAGCTCTATGATACTAGAAGGGATGGGCAAAAAATACAATGTATTTTTAGACGGCAGCGATGAAAGACTGCAATCCGGTACGAAGCTGATCAATATCAAGGCACAGCCAGGCAAAAATTCCTATGGGAGCTATGCTATTTTGAAGTCCTATGATATTGCAGCATAAAAAGGGGTGAAAACGATATGGATAAGATAAAAAAATTTTCAATACTCAGTGTCAAAATGGAGGGAATGAAACGTTTTAAGGAGCCTTATGAAATCAAGCTGGATACGCTCACTTATATCTCCGGCGGTAACGGCCAGGGTAAAACAACGGTGGCAGACGCCATTGCTTATGCGTTTTGTGGTACGCCGTTCTGGGGCGAAAAAAGCTGTGATAAGTTACAGAACACCGATTGCAAAGAGATGAAAGTCGAAGTGCGATTTGTGGATGAAAACGGCGAGATACATGTGATTTCACGCAAAAGAAACGGCAATAGTTCGACTGTTACAATGGATGCGCTGCAGATCAGACAGACGGATATTACAAATATTTTCGCCGATAAAGATGTGTTTTTATCTATGCTGAATCCGTTATACTTCATTGAAAAAATTGCAGACAGCGGCAGAGAGTTTCTGCAAAAGCTAATGCCACCTGTAAGTGAAGGTGAAGTGTTAAACGAATTGAGCGATCATACAAAAACACTTCTCGAAAATGAGAGTTTGCTTGATCCGGAGTACTATGTCAAAAAGAAGCGGGAGGAATTAAATGAAATTGATGAAACCTGCCATTATCTTGAAGGGCAGATTGATTTGCTGAAAACGCAGAGACAGGAAGCAGAGGATAAGATTGATTCGGTTTTAGAGAAGGGTAATGAAATTGTCGCAAGAAAAACCGCTTTGGAAGAAAAGCAGTTTGACGGTATTGATGTTGAGGCGCTGAAGGAAAGGCAGGCCAAGATTGCACAAAGTCTTTCGGAAGATAAGAAATCAAGACTTTTGGCAAAAGAGGCTGAAATACAAAACCGGCAGTACGTTTCAAAATTTGCAGGAGAAATCGCAAAAACCAAGGCGGATCTTATGATGCTTGCAGAAAAATACCAGAGAATGATGCAAAGAATAAATGGCATGAAGATTGGTGATGTTTGCCCGACCTGCCGGACCGTGATAAGCGAAGAGAATTACAAAACAATGATCGATGCTATGAAATCAGATGTTACAGCAGTATGCCAGCAAGGAAAAAACACAAAAGAGGCTTTTACAAAGTTAATGGAGTTGGATCAAAAGAGCCGTGAAAAGTTTAAAGAGTTTCAATCGGAGGATTTGAGGAAGGTTCAGAAAGAATTATCTGAACTTGACGACGGTGATGTTTCTGAGATAGCGATGCTGGATGATAAGATAAAATACGGTAATTTGACAGCGGAGGAATACGAGGAACTTGCCGCACTTACAAAGCAGGCAGATGCGTTCGCCAAAGAGGTTGAATTACTTTGTGAAACGGATAAAATTCCAGAGAAACTATTGACCCTTGAAAAAAGCATTGCCGGTCAAAAGACTCGTAAAACCGAAATCCAGAATTTGATTCACGCAGCAAGAGAGTTTGCAGCGAAGAAGGCGGAGATGACGCTTTCAAAGCTGAAAATGAACCGCGCCGCAATCAAGCTGTTCGATGTGGTGAAAACTACGGGTGAAATCAAAAATGTATTCCGTTTTACCTATGACGATAAAGACTACCGCTGGCTTTCCACTTCCGAAAAAATCAAAGCGGGGCTGGAGGTGTCCGAGCTGCTTCAAAGGCTGACAGGTCTGGTTTATCCCACCTACATAGACAATGCGGAGTGTATTACCACAAAGATTCCCCCTATACATGGACAGATTATATTGGCTTACGCACGAAACACGGAGCTCAGTGTACAGCATCCCCGCAAACAGCAGGGACAGAGAATGGAGGCTGCATGATGTGGCGTGAGTATGAGCAGTTTGACATTATAGAGGTTGCGGAAAAATGTGGTATACGGTTTCATCCACAGCAGCGGAACAATGTAGAGTTTAAGGCTCTTTGTCCGTTCTGCGGCGATAGAAAATACCATTTAGGGCTAAACCGTAAAAAAGGGATGTTTCACTGCTTTCGATGTAAAGAGAGCGGTAACAGCGTTTCGTTGTATGCAAAGATATATGGAGTAAGCAATAAAGAAGCATATAAAATCTTAAAGGAGTGTGCAGAAACTTTTGATCCAGAAACGATGTTTAGTTTCTGCGACGATGAAAGGCCGATACGTTCGTTGGACGATCGACATAATGTGTATTACGATTTTCTAAAGTTACTTCGGTTACAAAACTGCCATCGTGAAAACCTTGAACAACGGGGATTGTCCTTTCATGATATCCATCAGTTTATGTACAAAAGTATACCTCTAGACAATGTGTTCAGACGCGAGGTTTTAGAAAAGCTTGCTTCGAAACATAATTTGATTGGTATTCCGGGATTTTACCATGATGAACAGGGCAATATTCAGATGTATTACAAGAGGTGCGGCGGGATATTCGTTCCCGTATGTAACAAGGACGGCTACATTCAGGGGCTTCAAATGCGTCTTGATGTGCCGCCTGGTTCATCGGAAAAGAAATTCCGCTGGTTTTCAAGTAAGCATTTCAATGACGGAACTGGCGCAAAGCCGTGGATCCATGTTGTTGGTGACACAACCGCTGATACGGCGTGCCTGACAGAAGGAGCAATGAAGAGTGATATTACCAGCGTGTTGTCAAACGGTCAGCTTTTTATTGCCGTACCCGGAGTAAATGCCGTAAATCAACTTATAGAGGTGATTCATGATTTGGGAGTAAGGAAAATTTATGAGGCATTTGACATGGACAAACGCTCAAAACCCGAGGTGAAGGAGGCATTGATTACACTTAAAAATATGCTTCGCTGTAACGGGATTGAGTGCGTCAGTTGTTCGTGGAATCCAAACTATAAGGGGCTGGATGATTATTTCCTCGCCAAAACAAGATATGAGCAGCCTATAGCGGCTTAAAAATGGGAAAGGAGCAGAAAAATATGAAAGCAGAAAAATTAATGGTGATCCACTCAGAGGACGGACAAACTGAAGAAATACTTGGGAAATATATGTATTATTCCCTTCCAAAGTTGATTATAAAGGCGGAGAAGGTAAAAGAGATCTGTTTGCAGATTGGTTTTCCCGTCAGTGTAAACGAAAATATCTCGCTTACGGATGCTTTTCGCAGCGCTACAAGTGAAATCCGTGAAAGAATTGAAGAAAACAACGGTATTGGAACACAGGTTTGCAGAATATACTGCCGGAACAATATGCGTGCCAAAGAGAACATTGTTTCCCGTGAACTGGTAGAAGAGACCTTGTATGAGAGTACCAATTCATATAGAAAACTTGCCAATATCACGCTTGATAAAACAAGTGGTGAATTAGAGTTGTCTGACGTAGATGGTTCTTCAGGCAGAGATATTCGCGGATATTTCGAGCAGGCAGCGCGGCTTTTTAAGCTGTATCAGAACTGTATCGGAAACCGTAGTATTGAAACAATGGCGGAAAAGTATATCGGAAGTATGAACGCAATTGGCATTTCCGCACGCGGACACCACTATTTTGTGCCGAAGGCAACTATGCATAAGATTACGCTGCTGGAGGATTTTATGGAGCTTATTGCACCGGAAAATTTGTTCACCTATAGCGATAACCGCGATGCAAAGTACATTAGTATCAATTCTATGTATGTGGCGGATGATGCAAAACAGAGAAGCAAGATGTCGCGTGAGTTTTATCAGGATATGAACCGCGAGATTGAGGAGTATCAGAGGCGTATCGCGAAGCTTATCCAAAACGGAAACAACAGCCAAAAAATTTTGGAGCGCTGGGAACTGAAAATACAGTCGCTGGAGGATAAGAAACAGGAATACGAAAGAATCCTGAAACAGGATTTATCGGGTATAGACGAAAGCTTTACAATGCTCCGAGATATGTGTGATCAGTTTAAGCTGCGTGTGCGAAGCTCGCAGATATTCGGAATGGCGGCGTAAGCGATTCTCTTAAAGCGTTGTGTGAGGATGCAGATGGTTGCATCCTCCTATCTTTTCGTTGGACCGTGTGTATAACCGTGGATGTGAACTTAATAAGCAATTACTGAGAAGAAAAAAGAAAGGGAGAAAAAAATGTATCAGATTAAAAACATTGAAAAATGGAGTTATTACCGCTTTGAGCCCGTTGAATGCAGAACCGGAAAAGACTTTACGGAGTTTGCCCGTTGTTTTAAGTCAGAGTTAAAAGCACAGGTGAAGGGCAGCGGGTATGAAATGATAAAGTTTTGCAAGGGATATTTTTATATATCCGGTTTTTTGTACAACAGTCATAACGATAAATATATGTATTTTTCTACTGGAGATGTTCGTAATACGGGTATCTGGCATAAGCAGATACTTGTACGGGAAGCAAAGCATGAAACAGATTATACTGGGGGAAGAAACCAATACACTTCGCTTGAAGATTTTGGTGCGGTGGCAAGAAGAATTTTAGAAAGCCGTTATTCGGAATTTGCAGCGTAGAAAGGAGAATTTTTGATGATCGGGAATTTTAAGAAAATAGGTGTTACCCATTACAGCGTCGGAGAAAAATACGATAAAGTTCTGCATAGGGACGGTGCAGTGTTTGAAACAATTCAGGGAATATGTTTTTGCAGCATTGGACTGACAAACATATCTGCAAGGGAAATACAGGCAGTAGAAACAGGATGTATCATGGTGTATCTGTGCGAAGTAGACGGTATTATATTTGTGTGTATCAACATAGAAGGTATTTTGTTCTTCGATATGCCGTTTAATATGTGCCTATACAAAGAATTTGCACTGGAAAAACCAAAAGATAGCGGTTATCTCATGCCAATTGTTCTTGTGGAAAATAGAACGAATATCATAAAGGCCATGCGGGTAATTGGTTTTGACACGATATTTAGCAAAAAATTGTATGAATTATCAAAAAAGCAATGGGCAAATAAAATGATGGATTATGACAGAAGGATTGAAAAGGTTTTGCTGAAATATCCGCCGTATGAACTGCTCGACAAAAGTGTTGCCAGGAACAGATTTACCGGAACCCATATCTGACCACATATGGAATCCAATTAGAAGATTTTAAGTTACATGAAGCGGTAAAGGATATAATGAGCAACACAAGGAGGAAAATTGTGAAAATTACTTTGAATTATATTGGCATGGACAGCTGGGACCGGCCGGTTTATGAGGATGAGAGCGGGGTGCTCTGGAAAGATATTTCTCCTCTTAAAAAATGGCCACCTGAGTTATGTACTTCTATTGGAAATAAATTTGATGGAGAACCAGATACTCAAATGTATTATTTTAAAAAATACGCTGATGTAAAGGTTCAGTTCGTTCCTGAGCAAATTGTATGGGATGTATAATCTCTATAAATTTTGCTTATAAACGATAAAGATAGCTATCGAATTTATAATGGAAGAAATATGAAGCCTACAACAGGAAGGTAACAAAAATGGTTTTACAACTAATTTGAAGGTGTAGACTTAAGGAATGAAGTTAGGCAGCTTATACCTAGCTTCATTCTTCAAAATTTATTTCCATTTATGAGGTATAGGAGCGTTCTATATTAAGAGAAAGAATATTTTATAAGGAGTGACGATAAATGGCCAAATACAAAAACAACTTAAAAAATGAAAAGGTTGAGGTAAAAAATGTCGCTATTTATGCAAGAAAGCCTAAATTTATAGGTGAAGGAGAAAGCATCTATTATCAGGTGGAAGAATGTATAAATTATCTTAGAAGTAATTATGAAAATTTTTCTACAATGAAAATAGATATATTCGCAGAAGAAGGCCTAAACAAAAAGATAATAGGTCCAAAGTTGCATAAAATGATAAAGGGGATTGAAAGACGAGAATATGATTTCGTAGTTTGCTATTCTTTCGATAAGTTTACTAGAGACATAAAATATTTGGTGGAAATAAAAAATAAACTAGATTCTTACGGTGCAACATTTTTATCCATCAAAGAGAATTTTAAGAAAAAAGATGAGGCGAAAACAATAATTGCTTCTGCGTTTTCAGAAGTTAAAAAGAAATGAAAAGGGTTTTAATAAATACAAAAAGTGATATACAAATTGACAATATATATACGATAATAGGAGGCATACAAAATGAAAAAAATTATTGATGGGAAAAGATATGACACAGAAACAGCCATTAAGATCGGTGAGTGGAACTATGAATGTTATGGAGATTTCAACTTTTGCAGCG
>CALLNG010000074.1 GCA_938005345.1 uncultured Clostridia bacterium | reverse complement strand
AGCTAATACTCTACTTTACCAAATAATATCCCCCTTCAGTAAAGTCCTACCTCTTTCGTTTTTTGAATGGCGTAGTGCCTTATTAGCAAGATTTTTACTATTTTCAAGCACCTGTTTTAATGCCTAGTCTGTCCTTTTCTATATTATTTATTAACGGCGTCTGACAAAATACTGTTTTCCGCAAATTTTACAAAACGGTACACAATGTTGTTTTCATCGTTTTAAGCCGTAGTTCATATAATTCCCAGCACGTTTCGATTGTAAAATGATTTAACTATATTAGCTAATTATTTTCATTACCAATTCGTTATATATTTATTTTTGAGAAGGTTTGTCCTACTCAAAAATAGGAAAATTAGGTTGTTTTTACAAGATTGCACCATCTGCTGCCAGGTCTTCTACCAGGTCAGCAATCGGGTCACCGGAAGAAGCAAAACATAATGCGTCAAATGTCTGACCGGACGAAGCGACAGGATATACGCCTTTCCCATGATCAATATAATACTGTGCAAATGGACTATTTTCAATCTCCTTTGTCGTAGCATTTTTTGTTAATTGATGTACCAATGTGCTAACCATTTCTAAATGGGCTAGTTCTTCTGTACCTATATCTGTCAAAATCCCTTTACAGACATTGTCTGTCATTGCAAACCGTTGAGATAGATAACGTAGCGATGCCCCCAACTCTCCGTTTGGCCCGCCATATTGGCTGATTATCAGCTGTGCTAGCTTTGGATTTGCGTGTTTAATTTTAATTGGAAATTGTAATTTCTTTTCATATTGCCACATAAATGATAGGTACCTCCTAATTGCGCATTGCGCTTATGATAATTTTCAATTTTCCCAAGGCCATGGCCCATCTATCCAACACCACTTGTCTAAAGACAGGCACTCGTTTGGAGAGATAGGGCCATATTTTTCCCGATACTGCGCACGCAGTTTCATTGCTTTTTCTGCTACGCTTTTGTGCATCTCCAGAGCCTTCATATCCATAGGATGTGTATCCAGAAATAGATTGAGTTCTTTTTGTACAAAGTCATATGTCATCAGTTGTTTCATCAGTTCCTCTCTATCCATAGCATTGATAGTCATTGACAATTCCTCCATTATGATCAGATTCCCATCGGTCCGTAGGCTTCTATTGGAATATTTAATTCTCGAAATAATGTTCCGTTTTGTAGCGCTTCTTCCGGTGAATATAGGTTATCAAACGCCTGCGGCAAAACATAGGCATAACCTATCCGCATCTGCATCGCAGGTGCCATCTCATTATTGACTTCTGGCATATAGAAATTCATCCTTTCTATTGAAGATATTTCATGTAGGGTTTACACAGTACTATAATATGCTACCTGCGTATCTAATGTTATATCGAATCATATAAATTGTTCCATATCCCTCCAAAATATTATCCAAATATTCCACTTATTTTTATGCAATATGCCGATTGCATTTTATACACATTTATACTATAATAATTATAATTTCATAATCTCAAATACGAGGAAGAGGAAGAGTAGTGTTCTGAAAGCAAAACAGAGAGCTGTTGGTTGGTGTGAAACAGTTGTGGCATGAACATGAACTGGCCTCGGAGTAGCAAGCCGAAATGTAAGTAAGCGTAGCCGGCACCTGACCGTTATCACAAGGAGGATATAAGGCTTTTATAAAGTCCGTATCTGCAACAAAGCGCACCCTATATTAGCTATAGATGGTATAGAGTGAACTAGAGTGGTACCGCGTAAGATTTTAGGTCTTTCGTCTCTAAAAGAGAGATGAAAGGCTTTTTTTATTCTCGGCTCAAATTTAAGAAAGGAAGATGATGTATGAAACATGTAGAAAAATATACCCGTGGATATTTTATGCCTCCCGAACCCTGCAATGATTGGGTTCAAAAAACCTATGTTGATAAAGCACCCATTTGGTGTAGTGTTGATTTGCGCGATGGAAATCAAGCACTCGTTGTTCCTATGAGTCTAGAAGAAAAGTTGGAATTCTACCAGTTTCTTCTAAAGGTCGGGTTTAAAGAAATTGAGGTCGGTTTCCCAGCTGCCTCCGAAACAGAATATCTGTTTTTGCGCACTTTAATTGAGCAGAACCTGATTCCAGATGATGTGACCATCCAGGTATTGACCCAGTCTAGAGAACATATCATTCGTAAAACTTTTGATGCACTAAAAGGTATAAAAAAAGCCGTTGTTCATCTGTACAATTCTACGTCAGTAGCTCAACGTGAACAAGTATTTCGGAAATCAAAAGAAGAAATTATCGACATTGCTGTATCCGGCGCAAAATTGCTACAGGAAATAGCTGCACAATCCGATGGTGACTTTCAATTTGAATATTCTCCCGAAAGTTTTACTGGCACGGAAATGGAATTTGCCCGTGATATTTGTAATGCTGTTTTGGATATCTGGCAGCCTACTGCGGAGAAAAAGGTTATCATCAATCTTCCCGTTACGGTAGAACTTTCTATGCCGCATGTCTATGCTAGCCAAGTAGAATATATGTGTAAACATTTACACAAC
>CALLNG010000073.1 GCA_938005345.1 uncultured Clostridia bacterium | reverse complement strand
AAGTAATATCTCTGACGCCATTCGCTGGGTTATGGGTGAAATGAGCGCCAAAACGCTGCGCGGCTCCAAAATGGAAGACGTTATTTTTTCCGGCACCCAAACCCGGAAGCCCGTAGGGTTCGCGGAAGTTACCATTGTGATGGACAACAGCGACCATTCCATGCCGCTGGAATTTGAGGAAATCAGTGTGACCCGGCGTGTCTACCGGTCGGGAGAAAGCGAATATTTGATTAACAAGGCGCCCTGCCGGTTGAAAGATATTTATGAATTGTTTATGGATACCGGGCTCGGCCGTGATGGATATTCCATTGTGGGACAAGGAAAAATTGATGAAATTATTAGCGCAAAATCCTCTGACCGCCGCCATATTTTTGATGAAGCAGCCGGAATTACCAAATACCGGTATAAAAAAGAAGAAGCGGAGAAAAAATTACAACAGTCGGAGGAAAATATTCGCCGTGTTAATGATATTCTTGCTGAAATTGAGGGCAGGATTGGGCCGCTGAAAGCGCAAAGCGAAAAGGCAAAAAAATACCTTTCCCTGCGGGAAATGCAAAAAGAGCGGGAAATCAATGTTTGGCTGCACGACATCGACAAAACGGACCAGTCGTTGCAGCAAGTAGAAAAGAATGCGTCCATTGTGAAGGCTCAACAAGAAGAAAGTGATCGGAAAAACCAGGCAATAGAGCAGCAGACAGAACAAATCAAGCAACAGTTGCGCGAACTGGATGCGGATATAGATGGCTGCCGTGCCGCAGCCTATAGCGCCGGAAATGATAAAGTCCGGCTGGAAGGCGAGATCAATGTACTGCGTGCTAATATTGAAAATCACCAAAACACTATTACCCGCCGGCGCGCTGAAAAAGAGGTGCAAGCGGAACGGCTGCAAAGTCTGGAAAAAACACTGAAAGAGCGCATAGCAGGGCTCCAGACCCATACACAAGCACATGCGAAGTGCCAAAATGAATTAACTGCTTTACAACAGCAACTGCTGGTTGATACAGAGTTCCTGCACGCGTTAGAAACCCAACTGTCTACGGTGCGCAGCGCTTTGACGGAAAAAAAAGACCGTCAATCCGCCAACTTTGCTCAAATTGCAGGAAGCACCGAATTGTCCGACACCTTGAAAGAACGGCTGCAATCGCTGCAGGCCCAAAAAAACGAAGCGGCACAGGCGTTGTCCCAGGGGCGGCAACATGTGCAATCCTTAGAATCTACATTATCACATCGGCAGCAGGAATTGCAACAGGCCGAATCGCTGTATGAAAAGCAGGAATTGCAGCGCCGCAAGGCTGACAATGCTTACACGCAGTTACAGCGCCGCCGTGAGGACACAAACAATGAATATACTACGCTAAGCAACAAAAAGCATATACTAGAAGAGTTAGAAAAAGATTACGATGGATATTCCCGCAGTGTAAAGGCCGTGATGACCGCCTATCAGCGTGGTAGCTTACAGCAGCGTCAAATCTTTGGTCCAGTATCCAGCCTCATTGAAACAGCACCAGAATACACGGTTGCCATTGAAACTGCGCTGGGCGGCGCTATGCATCACATCATTGTTCAATCGCCACAAGATGCCAAAGCCGCGATTGCCTATTTGAAACAGTCAGGCAAAGGACGCGTGACTTTTCTGCCCATTAGCGAAATGACCGCTTCTCCGTTGCAAAATGTCCAGCAGGTCAAACGGGCCGATGGGTATGTTGGTATTGCGGCAGATTTGGTACGCACCAAGGACGCGTTTAGCGGCGTTATACAAAACCTTTTGGGCCGCACCATTGTCATGGATACAATTGACCACGCCATCGTGCTGGCAAAATCCACAGGGCACCGCCAGAGAATTGTAACGCTGCAAGGGGAGTTGCTGCAGCCCGGCGGCTCTATAACAGGCGGAAGTGTTAACCGTACCAGCGGCGCCCTTTCACGTAGCGTACAAATTAAAGAATTGGGGCAGCAAATGGAATCGTTGTCTCAACAAATTTTAAACTTTGACAAACAGCTGCCAGCCCTGAAAGAAGCGGCTGAAACGGCACAGCGTCATGCAGAGGAAAGCCAGCGTGCGCTGTTTGAAAGTAAAAACCGGTTTTCTGCAAGCGAACTGGAGCTGGAACATGCCGCTGCACAAATTCAGCAATTAGAAACCGCCTGCCGCAATCTAGAATCCGAATGGGATTCCGTATCCGCCCGGACCGGACGCGCAGACCAGACAGCAGATACGCTTGCACAAGAAAACGATGTGCTAGCACAGGAATTGGATGCGCTAATGACGCAGCAAGCCACGCTTCAGCAACAAACCCAGGAGGCTGCTGACCGCTGTACGCAGCAGCAGGAGCATATCAATTCACAAAAGCTAAAATTAAATGGACTTTCGCATGAAATGCAGCTTTGGGAGGAGCGCAAACAGGACACGGAAACAGAATTGACACTCGTTCGCAGCAACATACAGTCGAGTGAAACAGAAACGGCGCAGCTGTCTACTGAAATAGAAACTTTTCTTAAAACCATTGCAGCGTATGAAGCACAAA
>CALLNG010000072.1 GCA_938005345.1 uncultured Clostridia bacterium | reverse complement strand
GACAGATTTAGCTTCGATTGCAACGGAACCTTCTGAAGATACCTATTTGGTAACGGTAACGCAGCCTCAGCGTAATACACCGGTTACACTGACACTGAATGCGGGCGGCGTGAAGAAAACCTATCAAATCACGGTGCAGGGTACCAGCTACGGTACCGGAGGAACAGGCGGCGGTGGTGGCAGTAGCGGAGGAAACCGGGTATCCGGCGGAAATGCCAGCACGATGCCGTATATTCCAACGCAGGTCAACGATGGAGAAGAGCAGTTGCAGGGGTATTTCCCCGATGTATCCGGCTGGGCGGAGGAATATATCAACAAACTCTATGAAAAACAGATTGTCAGCGGAGACCAGCAAGGAAACTTCAATCCGGATGCTCCAGTTTCACGTGGAGAATTTGTAAAAATGCTAACCCTATCTCTGGACGTTATGCCGGACGCCACAGCGGAGATCCCTTTTGCCGATGTGCCAGCAGATCATTGGGCGAGACCTTATATTGCGGCGGCATACCGGATGGGAATTGTCAGTGGTATTTCGGAGACGGAATTTGGTATTGATCAACCGGTGTCACGTCAAGATTTGGCAGTCATGTGCAACCGTGCTTTGGAAAAAACCGGGCGTTACCTGCAAGCCATTGAAGAAACAATCGTGTTTACCGATGCGGATACGATTGCCGCTTATGCGCAGGAAAGTGTAGATAATATGCAGCGCTATGGCATCATTGACGGATTGCCGGACGGCAGGTTCCATCCGCAGGATTCTGCCACCCGTGCGGAGAGTGCCAAAATTCTATGTGGCATATTGCCGGATTAGAGGAGGCGAGTGAATGAAAAATTTTAAGAAACCATTTTGTCTGCTGTTCAGTACGGTACTTTTGAGCAGTTTGATGGTAACGGCTGCGGAAGAAGCGGCGGCGCCGGAAACGGCGTCCGCCGAAACCCCAAGTGTAGTGGCAGAAGCGGCGGGACCCAGGCAGCAAACGGAAATTTACGACTACGAGAGAGACGCGGCTTATGCGCGCTTGGCGGAGTGGCAGGACCCAGATTACATGAGCGATGAAGATTTCTTTGGGAAATACGAAAACGGCCAGTGGAGCAATCCCGGTAAGCTGGATTATGACCGTATTTTGGAATTGGCGCCGGTGAAGACTGCGGTGGAGCAGCAAAACTATGAATTGGCAAAAGAAGAATGGCTGCAATATTTTCGGGACAAGAGAGCAAGAATTCCATCGGAGAAACCGGAGTTTACGCGGCAAGCAATGCTGTCCAGCCAAATGTTGGAATATGATCTAAACTGGAACACCAATTCTAATATTACGCCGCTGGACATCATTACGGTTCCAGCAGAACCCGGTGAAGTCCTTCTCAATATGGAACCAACAATAAAAACATTGCGGGAAACAAATGAAAAATTGACGGTCTATTTGATTGGGCTGAAAAAGGATGGTTCTGTAGCGGAATTTGACAGCCGCAATAAGGAGGGAGGCCAGCCGCCTACGCTGGAGGTCACCATTGACGGCGTGACCACACCCATTATGGCAACGGATGATACCTATGTATCACCATGTGAAAATCACGATAAAATCTATGGGTTAGAGGATACATTTTTAGTAGAAGAAAGTGTCAGTTCCATTGGTGTGGGAAAGGATGCCAAAGGAAAAACGGTTAATGTTCCAGCCGATAAAAATACCAAACGGGGATTGATTCAGTTTGACATGTCCGGTTTTCCGGCGGATGCCAATATTTCCAATGCAGTGATACGGCTGTATGGACAAAACATTGGACAGGAGGGAAACACCGGGGACATGCAGGTGGCGGCCTTTTCCATTTCCAACTATGGCTGGCCGGAAGCCCAGCAGACCTATTATGGGCCGAATGGAACGGGTTTGGATCATCTGATTTTCTCCTGGTATGGTGATGGAGCAATCGGATATTTGCCGACACGGACCATTTATCCTATCAAAGATCCTATTTCTGGAAAGGCCATTTGCGGGCACCGTTTTCCAGAGGAAATTGCACGGTTTGCCCGCTGGTGGAGCTATCCGGTGGAAGGATATATCAGCGCAGCGGAGGACAATGAGCATTATGCATTTATCGCTATCAAACAGCTGGCACATTTGCTGGATGAACGAGGGGACGACCCGGGCTTTGACCAGCAGCAGTGGCTGGATGTGTCCTGCCGGTCCGAGGCGCTGAGCAAAGGGCTGTTTAATTTGTGCACCAGTGAACACATGAGCACGGAAATTTGGACGGCAATTACAAAGTATATGTGGAAGATGGGAGAATACCTCACCGGTGCTACGCCTAAGGGTACCAATGGTACAACCTATATTATCAGCGGGTTTAACCATCTCAATGTTTATTTTTATGAATTCCGCCAGCATTACGACTGGGCGGCGACTATTCGCCATTATTCTGATGTAAATGTTACAGCGTCTGTAAAAGCGGACGGTTCCGGCGTGGAAGGCGGACTGGGCTATGTGGCTAATGTTTATAAAGGGCAGGCCGGCTGGGTACAAATTAATGAGGACATGGGTGTAACAGAGGAAGCAAGTATGCCCATTTCTCCAGAACTCAAAAATACCATTGCAACAGGGCTTCGGTATGTCATGCATATGACCGGGCCAGGGTATGTGGACAATCAAATGGGGGACGGCGGAAACCATAGAACCAATTATAAATCCCAGTTTCTGCTGGGTGGGCAGCAACTGGCGGATGATAATTCGCTGATTGATGACTATCTGCTGTATGCGGGAACAGATGGGGCGCAGGGAATTCAAGACCCAACAAAGTCTATCCTTTATCCGATTGACAAACGTATGGTCATGCGTACGGGATGGGCACAAAACGATTTGTACCTGATGAATTCTTTCAATGAGGACACAACACGTTGCCACCGGGATGACGGCAATGTTGTCATGTTTGCTTACGGAAATTATTTGTTGGTAGATCCCTTATATTATACCTATACGTCCGGCGACCCATATGGAACGAGACTTAAAAGCAGTTTGATGCATAATACGGTCAATATGAACGGGAAAGACCAAAATGCACCGTCCAGCGGAGTAGATAACGGTTCTGTCAATCTTTGGGGCACCAATAATGCCTTTGATATATCGAATATGGGAACGAAAAATGTAAAAGATGCAACGCAGTTTGACCGCGCTGTCGTCTTTATTAAGCCAGGTTATTATATTGTTTCAGATTATCTGGTGCCGAAAAATAACAACGTCAATACCTATAGTCAGGACTGGCATTTTATGCCCACGGCCAATATCGAGGCGGATGAGACAACCGGCC
>CALLNG010000071.1 GCA_938005345.1 uncultured Clostridia bacterium | reverse complement strand
GGATATATTTATGATGTGGTGTCAATATTGCAGCAGGTACTTTCCAATAGGGCACAGGACTATTGCAATCAGATGGTTGTAGATTATCAGAAGGGCGATCTTCAACGTTTTGAAAAAGATGCAGAAAAGTTTCTGTCTGTTGCGGACCGTATGGAACAAGTCACAAGCAGAAGTCCCTATTATTTACTCGGCAGATGGTTAGGACAGGCAAAACGCTTGGCGGAACACTTGGATGATTTTTCAAAACACTTATATGAATGCAATGCTAGAACGTTGATTACTACAGGGGGTGCATATACCCTGGCTGAAAATGGTATGTTACATGATTATTCCAACCGCCAGTGGCCCGGACTTATCCGTGACTTCTATAGGCCAAGAGGGGAGCGTTGGATTGCTGCGCGGGCGGCCGAATTGAAAAATGAGCCGTATGAAGAAAAAATCAACTGGTCTGAACAGGAATGGAGCTGGACGAGATAAAACAATACATATAATGCAGTCCCGTCGGACATTGATTTGTCAAAATTAGGATGGGAAATCCTTGCAAATGATTAATCATTTGCAGGATTGCATCAAAAAAGATGTGGTGGCAGCATGAGGAGAAGTTTCGCTCGCTTATGGGGCAGGTAGAATTTTCCATTACGGATGATGTGCCACGAGGGACCACGGATAGAGAAATTGCAAAGGTACAAAATGGTGGAAATTCCGCCTTTATGTCGGAGCTGTATTTCCATTATAGCAGATATTTAATGATTTCTTCCTCTGTCTGTGGAAAGCTTCCTGCAAATCTGCAGGGAAAGTGGAACGAGGAAATTTGCCCTGCTTGGAAAAGTGATTATCATTTTGACACCAATTTACAAATGAATTATTGGATGGCTGAGCCATGCGGCTTGTCCGCATGTACCGAAGCACTGTTTCGGTATATAGAAAAATTTTATGAAAAAGCAGCGTTGGATTTATATAGCTGTAGAGGAATTTTGTTGTCTATTCAAACTGACGCATGGACAAGAGCAACACCGGAGTTGTTTGTATGGATCGGAGCAACACTGCAGATTGCGCAGTATTTTTTGGATGCATTACCTTTACACGGGAGATCGCCAATTTCTAAAGGAAAGAGCGTATCCACTTTTTGTAAAAGTAGCAGAATTTTATGAGGACTATTTACAGGAAGATGAGCAGGAAATTCTACAAATTTTGCCGAGTATGTCACCGGAAAATAGTTTTGAAGGAACCGGAAATTTTGTAAGTATTGGTATTTCATCCTCGATGGATATTCAACTTACAATGGATGCATTGGAGTAGGCAATACGGTCAGCTAAAATATTGGAAGTCGATCTGGAAAAAGTAACGTTATGGGAAAAAATACGAAAGAAACTACCGCCACTAAAGGTCGGAGAAGATGGTAGGTTACTGGAAGGGGATGCTCCTCGAAAGGGGGTTGAGCCCGGACATCTGCACCTGTCATGTCTGTATGGTCTCTATCCTTCTGATTTGTTAACAACAGAGAAATACCGAAACGAAGATGACGGAGCGGTTCAATCTCTTTACTACAGATTGAATTACGGCGACGGTCATACTGGGTGGAGTCGTGCATGGTCAGCCTGTATGCTCGCAAGAATAGGTGATAAGAATGGTTTTTAACAGCATTGATGCAGGAGTTTATGACAATCAGCATGTTAAATTTGCATCCGCCAAAAGTCTTCCAGATTGATGGTAATTTTGGAGCAATTGCTGCAGTAACAGAGGTGTTGGTCAGCTGCTACGGAGGGAAAGTGTATTTACTGCGTGCCCTGCCAAAACAGTGGAGTAACGGATATAGAAAAGGGAACAAACTTCCTGGAGGCATACAC
Organism: uncultured Clostridia bacterium; assembly: GCA_938005345.1. Lineage (GTDB taxonomy): Bacteria > Bacillota > Clostridia > RUG12999 > RUG12999 > JAAWTG01. The sequence continues at coordinate 441 of CALLNG010000071.1, read as the reverse complement.
TGAATATGGGATGAAAAGACGGTAAACTCAGTAGTTTGAACGTAATCCTTGGTGTTGAAGAAAAATTGATGATGGGTGAAACTAACACTTTTATAGGCACTGTTCTATCGGGAAAACAAGGAGAGAAAATCAACTTAGATTTTGAAAATAGGGAGAGAATATTATGTTCCAACAGAGAATTTTCTTGCCCTTATTGCTGTTGCAACAGCTAATAGTTGAGTATAATGAAAATTAGTAGGTTCACTTTCAAAAAAATCATCAAAGGTAGATGGAACCGCCTATTTATGGTAAAACAACACTATAAAGAGGCGGTTTCAATTTTAAAATCACCAGATAAAGTACAAATTTTGTACTATTCTAATCTATGGGAAGATATGTTTAACCCATATACAAATTCTTCTTTAAGAGAAACACAGAGTCTTTTATTACTAAAGTAGATAA
>CALLNG010000070.1 GCA_938005345.1 uncultured Clostridia bacterium | reverse complement strand
ATGCCTTCAATATCTTCCGGAGAGGTTTCCAGACGGACCAGAACAACTTTTTGTCCGTTTGCCGCAGCTGCTACCGCAGATTCTGCTGTGAAGTAAACTTGTCCACAAGCAGCACCAGGAGAAGCAGGCAACCCTTTTGCAATCGGTTTTGCCTTTTTCAGCGCATCCGGATTAAACTGCGGATGCAGCAAGCTGTCAAGCTGTTTGGGTTCCACTTTCAAGATAGCTTCTTCTTTGGTCAGCATACCTTCTGCAACCAAGTCAACCGCAATTTTCAGTGCAGCGGCAGCCGTTCTTTTTCCGTTACGGGTCTGCAACATATATAGTTTACCATTTTCAATCGTAAACTCCATGTCTTGCATATCTTTATAATGCTGTTCCAATTTAGTGGCAATGTCAACAAATTGATTATAAACAGCCGGGTTTTCTTGTTCCAGAGCAGAAATCGGCTGAGGCGTTCTGATTCCTGCCACAACGTCTTCGCCCTGCGCATTCATCAAATATTCACCATACAGTTTCTTTTCGCCAGTAGAAGGATTTCTGGTAAACGCAACCCCTGTTCCAGATGTATTGCCCATGTTACCAAATACCATGGCCTGCACATTAACGGCAGTACCCCAGCTGGAGGGGATATCGTTCATGCGGCGGTAAACGTTAGCACGGGGATTGTTCCAGGAACGGAATACAGCTTTGACCGCTTCGATAAGCTGTTCTTTCGGATCCTGCGGGAAGTCAAAACCTTTTACTTCTTTAAAATAGGCTTTGAATTTTACAATCATTTCCTTTAAATCGTTTGCATCCAGTTCGGTATCTTGTGTGACGCCTTTTGCTTCTTTCATGTCGTCAATGATACGTTCAAACTGGCTTTTTGGCACTTCCATAACCACGTCAGAAAACATTTGGATGAATCTTCTGTAGCTGTCGTAAGCAAAACGCGGATCCGTTTTTTCTTTGAATTTTTCCACAATTTCGTCATTTAATCCCAGGTTTAAGATGGTGTCCATCATACCAGGCATGGATGCTCTTGCACCGGAGCGAACAGAAACCAAAAACGGATTTTCCGCATCCCCGAATTTTTTACCGGCGATTTTTTCCACTTTTGCAAGCTGGGTAAAGATTTCATCAATAATTTCCGGTGCGATGGTTTCGCCATCTTCATAGTATTTGGTGCATGCTTCTGTTGTTACGGTGAATCCCTGCGGAACTGGAAAACCTAAGTTGGTCATCTCCGCAAGATTGGCACCTTTACCGCCTAGAAGATTGCGCATGCTTGCGTCACCTTCTGTAAACAGGTAAACGTATTTTTTACTCATTTGTATTACCTCCAACTGTATGATATTTTAAAAGCACGCCGGGCTGTCCGCCGGGCAGAGCTCTGGTAAACTAAGAAAACGTACAGAAAAAGAAGAAGCAATTTGCTCCTTTTACCTGTATACCCACTCATGTTATATAATATACAAAAAATAGAGAATTGTCAAGAAAAAAATGGGATTTCAACACGGGTTCATTTCATTGGCTTTCGCTTGGCACCCCAATAGCCAATATGCTGCTGTACAAAGTCAACTAGCAGTGTATTGGCCGCAGTGATAAGTTCCTCCTGTGCCCGGTAACTGAAACAACGTTCAATGGGGGAAGAGAGAATATACTGAAACATCGCAAGCAGAGCCGGCGTAAGGTTTCGTTGGCTGCTGCAGCTGCTGCATAGGCAAGTGCCATGCGCACAATCCAACCAGGATAAGGCCTCAGTGCTTCCGCAGCGAGCACAGGAGGTAACATCAGGAGAAAAACCGGAAATCTGTGCTGCTTTCAGCAAAAACGTGGTTTCCACTTTCTGAACTGGGGAATCGTGACAAAGCGCATAATAGCTGTCCAATACCAAACGCAGCATATCGCCTGCATAATCGGCAGAAAGGCAAAGGTACCGGGTAAATTTTGCTATCATGGTTGCGGCCTCCAGCCGGTCTAAATCCTCTGCCAAAGCAAAAAAAACTTCCAGCGGTGATGCAGATTTGAGCGTATAAATTTCTTTTTTTGCAGGATACAAAACAAATTCTGCATAGCAAAAGCTGCGTGTAGCATTATGTAATCCCGCTTTCATGCTGCGGGCACCCTTAGCAGAAACTTGTATGATACCAAGCTTGGGGGATAGGACGCAAAGCATCCTATCATATTCCCCTATGTTCGTATGTTGCATCACCAATCCCGTTGTCTTGATGGGCGGCATAGGCGTCCTCCTCACTGTCCTTTGACAGGCTGCTATAAAATAAATAGTCAGTAATATATCCTTTTTGACAAAATAGATTCCATGCGAGTTCTTTTGCTTCCATTCACAATATGCCCCCTCTTGTTCTATGGCTACAGGAACGATTTCTATGTCCTGCCATTAGTGTTAACCCAAAGAGGATAGAATATGTGAGTAAATGTTTGTCAATTAAATGAACTGTGGTTCTGGAAGCACGTAAGATTTCCCCATTTGATCAAACTGAAAAAGTTCTTGTATGACGCGATTAACGTCGTCACAGGTAATTTGATCAATTTCCTCCAGCAATTTGTTTTCATCCCGCACATTCCCATGGATCACCAACTGCTTGCCAATTTGGCTCATGCGGCTGTAAGTGCTTTCTTCCGATAGAATAAAGGAACTTTTCATTTGTTCTTTTGTCCGCAGCAACTCTTTTTTTGTGACGCCATCACGTCGAAGCAATTCAATTTGTCGACAAATAAGTTCTTCTACTTGTTCCACATTCAGTGGACTACAGCCTGCATAGATACCAGTGTATCCAGCGTCACGGTAGGTGGAGGGATAGGTATAAATACTGTAGGCAAGTCCCTTCTCTTCGCGGATAGATTGGAATAGACGGGAACTCATTCCTCCGCCTAAAATATTGCTAGCAGTTAGCAGAGAATACATTTTTTCATGACGGGAAGGGAGCCCTGGGAAAGAAAAGGCCAAATGAGCCTGTTCAATTTCCTTATATTTGGATTGTGCTCCTGCGTGGTAGATGGGCATTTCCCAAGTGGGGTGGAAGGTTTCCTGATAGGGATAGTCAGAAAAATAGCGTTCGGTTAGATCCACAAGTTGTTCGGGGTCAAAATTTCCTGCAATCGCTATGACTATATTACAGGCTGCATAGTGTTGTTGCATATAGCAGCGAATGGAGTCGGCAGTAAAAGAAGCGAGAGAATCGATGGTCCCCAAAATATTTTTACCAATGCTATGCCCTGGGAAGCAACAACTATTTAATTGTTCCTGCACCAACTCTTCCGGCGTGTCTTCATACATACGGATTTCTTCCGCAACGACGTCTTTTTCCAACGCAATATCCGTTTCATTGAGCCGCGGATGGGCAACCATATCGGACAAAATATCCATGGCCTCCTCCAAATGGGAATCCAATGTTTTGGTATAAAAACAAGTGCATTCCCGTGCCGTGAAGGCATTCATATAGCCACCGATATCATCCATCTGTTCAGCAATTTCCCGCGCACTACGTGAAGTCGTTCCCTTAAATAGCATATGCTCAATGAAATGGGACATGCCCTCTGTTTCAGAAGTCTCATGGCGGGATCCATTGGCGATCCAAATCCCTAGGGAACAACTGCGTAAGTAGGGGAGATGTTCATAAATCAAACGCATACCGCCGGTTAATTTTTTTTCTATAATCATAAGCGTACTCCATTCTTTTGTGCGATTCGATAGGGCAAGCACATACCTAGGAAAGATGGCTGCCCAAATCCGAAAAAGGCAGAAACCAAGCCTTCGCTTCATTTCCGCCTTTTCTTTTCCGACATTTATTGCAAATCAATCTAACACTTTTGCCAAATTGATACGGCCCATCCGGTCAATTTCAATGATGCGGACGCGAACCTTGTCGCCGACACTGACGACATCTTCTACTTTACCAATCCGCTCTTTTGCCAGTTTGCTGATATGAATCAATCCCTCTTTGCCAGGCAGAAATTCTGCAAATGCACCAAAATTCATAATTTTGGTTATTGTCGCGTCAAATTCCTGTCCAATTTCAGGATCGTTTGCAATACCATTGACCATCGCAATTGCCTTTTGCGCACCCTCTTCGTCAACCGAGGCGATGAAAACACGGCCATCATCTTCTATATCGATTTTTACGCCAGTTTCCGCAATGATTTTTTGGATGGTTTTTCCACCGCTGCCAATAACGTCACGGATCTTATCTGGATTGATCTGCATGGTGATAATCCGTGGAGCATAGGGGCTAAGATGAATGGTTAAAGTATACATTTTCGGTGCATACGGAGACAGGTTTTCCCGCGGCTGTGCAATACATTTCAAAATGATTTCATCTAAAATATAGCAACGGGCATCCCGCGTTTTCTCTAACGCTTCTTTGATGATTTCCGGTGTCAAACCGTCAATTTTGATATCCACCTGGATGGAGGTAATACCCTTTTTAGTACCGGCTACTTTGAAGTCCATGTCGCCAAAAAAGTCTTCCAGCCCCTGAATATCCAGCATGGTCATAAAGCGGTCGCCTTCCGTAATCAGTCCAACAGAAATCCCCGCAACAGGTGCTTTAATTGGTACGCCTGCGTCCATGAGTGCCAACGTACTGCCGCAGACAGAAGCCTGGGAAGTAGAACCATTGGAACTGAGCACTTCCGATACCAGCCGGATTGCATACGGGAATTCATCTTCGGAAGGAATGACTGGTTCCAAAGAACGTTCCGCTAAAGCCCCATGGCCGATTTCACGGCGTCCAGGCCCGCGAGACGGCCGCGTTTCTCCAACACTGTAGGAAGGAAAATTGTAGTGGTGCATATACCGTTTGGTTTCATCGGTATCAATTCCATCTAATTTTTGAATGTCACCCAAAGGCCCTAGCGTAGCGACTGTCAGCACCTGAGTCTGGCCGCGGGTAAATAAACCGCTGCCATGGGTCCTCGGAAGCAAGCCTACCTCAGCGGATAGGGGGCGAATTTCATTCATTCCACGTCCGTCCACCCGTTTTTGTTCATCTAGCAACCAGCGGCGGACAATATATTTTTGCAACTGATACAGGCATTCATCTACTTCCGTTTCCAAACCTTCATATTTCTCGCCAAAGTGTTCAAAAATTTCTTCCGTTACAGCTTGCAGACGCTCGTCACGCACAGTTTTATCCGGCGTATCTAATGCAAATTTTACCTTATCGATGGCAAAATCCTTGATTTCTTCATACATGTCTGCATCTACATGTTTTTCTTCATAGGGAACTTTCGGTTTGCCGATTTCTTCGCCGATGTGTTTAATGAATTGGCAAAGAACCTTAATTTCTTCGTGCGCTTTCAAAATGGCCTGCAACATGATATCCTCCGGCACCTCCCGTGCACCGGCTTCAATCATGACCACTTTTTCCATCGTCCCGGCAACTGTTAGTGTCAAATCACTCTTGGAGCGTTGTTCTTCCGTCGGGTTGATGACAAGTTCACCATCTACCAGCCCCACGTTCACACTGGCTACTGGGCCTTTGAATGGAATTTGGGACATTTCCAGAGCACAGGCAGCCCCAATCATGGCGGCAACCTCCGGCGCGTTGTCATACTCTACACTCAATACGGTAGCGACAATCGCAACATCGTTGCGCAAATCCTTTGGAAACAAGGGGCGCAACGGACGGTCAATGGCGCGCGAAGCCAAAATTGCTTTTTCGGAAGGTTTTCCTTCCCGTTTAATAAAACCGCCGGGAATTTTACCCACGGAGTACAATTTTTCCTCAAAGTCAACGCTCAGAGGGAAAAAGTCAATCCCTTCCCGGGGTTTAGCGGACATGGTAGCCGTGACAAGTACCACGGTATCGCCATAGCGCACCAGTGCACTGCCGCTTGCCAGCTGAGCCAACTGCCCGGTTTCTACTTTTAGCGGTCGGCCCGCTAATGTAGTTTCAAAAACTCGTTTCATATTTGTTCCTTCCTTTCTTTTGTCAGTTGCAGCTTTGAGCCAGGAGGGAACAATAAAAAATGTATAGTTTAGCACTTAGATAAATCTTTAATATCCGCTTAAACACTTATCTAACTGCTAATCTGTACATTCTATGAAATTCCTCCCGCCCTAGGGCGCAAAGCCTAAGTCGAGGTGTGATTGAAAGTCAGGGGGATTTTGCTGGAATGCAAAGAAAGGCAGGCATCGGCCTGCCTTATTCCGCCTGTTCCAAAAACGCCGGGTTCTTTGGTTGCAGCAAGATTATTTTCTCAAGCCCAGTTTTTCAACAATCGCACGATACCGGTTGATATCTACTTTTGTTAAGTAATTGAGCAAAGAACGGCGCTGTCCAACGAGTTTGAGCAATCCGCGTCTGGAATGGTTATCCTTTTTGTGCAGCTGCAAATGTTCATTGAGCATGTTAATTCTTGCCGTCAAAATTGCGATCTGAACCTCTGGAGACCCCGTGTCGTTCTCGCTTAATCTGAATTGTTTGATGACTTCCTGTTTGTCTTCTTTGGAAAATCTCATCGTTTTGCACCTCCTAAAATATTATGGTATCATGCAAAAAAACAGAAGTTTTCTGCATCCACAGCGCTCAGACGGAGGTAGGTGATTCCAACCCATCAGAGCAACGGGACTTTCATACCGATTTCTATCATACCATATCTTTACCAATTTGTAAAGAGTAAATTCTCAATTTTTCAGGATTGTACAAAGTAACATGAAAAATATAATAATCAAAAAAATATAATAATCAATTGAAAAGAGTGGGGCGGTGCAAATGAAAGCCTGCAAATAAAAAGTCAAGTACTTTTTTAGGAAAAATGAAAAACGATTTATGCAGAAAAAAGAGCAAGGAAAATAGACCACCGCAAAAGCGCCGGTCAAAAAAAGGGATAAAGCAGGCTATTGTGTTTCGGTCTTGGAAGACAAATATTCTTTTACCCTGCCGTAGTAAATGCGCAAAAACTTGTTTGCACCGGCGGTCATGTAAACGAAATACGGTTTGCCTTCCGCGCGCTTTTTATCAATAAATCGATAGACAGCGTCATCCTGCGGTTTTGTCCGTACCAGGCAATCCATAATTTGAAACAGTGTTTTACGAAATCGCGGGGAACCGCGCTAGGAAGTGCGCACACGCTGCGCTTCGTATGTACCGGATTGATTGGCTCCGGGATCAACACCGGCAAAGGCTGTGAGGTTTTCACGTTTGTGAAAACGGGAAATATCACCGATTTCCAGCCATCAGCTGAGGCTCGAGGGATTTACCCACACCGTACATTGCCATAACAACAGGGTATTCCGGTAGTTCTGAGGCAAGGTGATTCATTTCGGCTCTGAGATGTTCCACAGTTTGAGAAACAGTGTTAAGCTGAAGCATTGCTTGTTTGATGAGAGTTTTCGTCATAGCGTCTTTTGGGAATATGGCAATCAGATTTTTTGCAGCGCAATAGATTTCCTGTGGCTTGTGCGGTTGAAAATTGTAGTCGTGGTGTTTGCACCATTTGTGGTAACGTTCTGTGAAAGCTGTAAGCCCAATGCCGCGGACACAATCCACATGCCAAAAGGACGCGGCAAAATCAACCCATTTTTGAGAGCCGTCATCTCGTGCCGGACTGTCAAAAAGAGTATTTACACTGGGGTACGACATATCAAGTAAAGCAATAAGATTGTTTTTGAAGCTGTTTTCTGCTTGGTGTAAAAGGCGAATTGTTGATTGAGTGTTTTTAATTGCGTTCGTAAAGTATCCATGACTGTATATTGGCATAAATCCTGCCAGTTGTCAAGGGCATAGCGGGCGATTTTAAGTGCATCGGCTTTATCGGCTTTCACCTTGCGGAGCGAATTATTGCCGTAATCCTTAATCAGTTTAGGGTTTACGGCGCTGACAAAGAATTCGGCACCCGCGAGTTGCCGAGCCATCGGTTCGTAGTATCTGCCTGTATGTTCCATCACAATGCGTGTACCACCGTCTAAGGTGTGCAGATATTTGGTCAGTGAGGCAATGTCATCTAAGGTATGGCGAACCTCAAAGGGTTTGGAAACAATTTCACCAAGCGGGCGGGCAACGGCAACCATGCTTTTGCCCTTAGAAATGTCGATACCGAAAGCGTTCATTTTCATCAACCCCCAAAACAGATTTTTGCAATGGCAAACCAACCTTTTCTCATTGCTTATTCTATCTACTGTGGTGTGATACGGACGTGTCGGGAGGACAGTTCAACCTGCATAAATCGAACAACTGCGTAATGAGAGGCTGGCTGACGGACTTTCGAACGGACGAATGTCCAGGGAGGGGAACATCAGACCTTGCACTCCCATTATAGCAGTTTCAGCAGCAAGATGGATGCGGACACGGCTGGCTGCCGTGTAACTTACCCATAAATTTATTATAGTAAGGGGTTATTTGAAATAAGTTCATTTTTTCTGTTAAAAAATGAATGAAAACGGTTGACAAGCAAGGGGAAAATAGAGTATGATAAAAGAGAGAGGAAAAGGGGGATGGGTACATGATGAACAGAGATGTAATGCCTCCTGCATGGAACGAATTCGCTAGTCGGCTGGACTATTTTCCGGTGGTTGTCAAATCGCTTGAAAAAATCCACGATACCTCCTGGTCGATGGATCAAAACATCCATGACCATTTTGAACTCGTTTACATCAAACGGGGCAGCGCTATTTTCCAAATTAACGATATTTTTGTACCACTTGAGCCAAATTGCATTGTCCTGATTAAACCGCAGCAATGGCATAAATTTCAGGTGAAATCTAAAACATGCGAATTCATTGTGCTGAGTTTCTATTTGCCAAAACCAGCAGAACCGCAGGTGGAAGAAGTTGCGTCTTTAACCGATTTTATCAATAGCATGGAATCCATGGAAAAAGAACGGTTTATCACGCTGAAATTGGGGCCAAAAAATGATATTATTGGCACCATGCGGCGGATTTTGTACGAACGGGAAAAACAGGAAGAGTGGAGCGACTTTTTGACGTATTTGCTGGTGATGGAGCTTTTTGTACAGCTGTCCCGGACAATTAAGCAGGAATGGCAGCAGACGACACGCAACCGCAGTGTGAATTTGAAAGAAAGCTTGGAAAGCGCAAAGGAGTACATTGATAATAACTATAACCGCGATATTTCTTTGTCTGATGTAGCGCGGTATATCTAAATCAGCGATAGTTATTTTGCCCATAGTTTTAAAAACCAATTTCATATCAGCCCGAAAAACTATATTTTGCGCACGCGCATTGAAGCAGCCAAAGATATGTTGAAAAATACGGATATGAAAGTGAGCGATATTGCATTGGCGGTTGGCTTTTCCAGCCAGCAGCGGTTTAATGACATTTTTAAAAAGACTACAGGCATGACCCCCATTAAATTCAAAAAAAATTGGAAAGAAACGAGAATCAACAAAACAGAATAGAGGCGCTTATTAATGGAAGAAGAAAAAGAGTGTTTGCTTGGATATGGAATATGTACGGACTGCGGTGAATGTGATAAATGTGACTTTTATGAACATAAGCTGTGTGACAACTGCGGCGCCTGTCTGGAAACAGATGCAGATTTTGCCGCTATCTTGATTGATGACATTGAAATGGAAGGAGAATGAGCATGTATCGTGCAAACAGTGACCGCTATGACAAAATGCAATATATCCGCTGTGGGCAAAGTGGCCTCCTGTTGCCGCGTTTGGCCTTAGGGCTGTGGCAGAATTTTGGTCAGGAGCAGGACTACAGCAAAGCAAAAAACATGGTATGCGGCGCATTTGACCTAGGTATTACGTATTTTGATTTGGCAAATAACTATGGGCCGCCGGCGGGAAGCGCGGAAAAAACGTTCGGCGCCATTTTAAAAGAGGAATTGGCTGCTTACCGCGATGAAATGGTGATTGCGACCAAGGCCAGCTACCATATGTGGACGGGTCCATATGGCAGCGGCGGTAGCAAAAAACACATTATGGCCAGCCTAGACCAAAGCCTACAGCGTATGGGTCTGGACTATGTCGATATTTTTTATTCGCACCGCTATGATGAAAACACGCCGCTGGAGGAGACCATGGAGACATTGGCGGAAGTGGTGCGGCAGGGGAAAGCACTTTACGTAGGGATTTCCAATTACAAAGCGGATCAGACAAAAAAAGCGGTGCGGATTTTACATCAACTAGGTGTGCATTGCCTGATTCATCAGCCATCCTACTCTATGTTTAACCGCTGGATTGAAGAGGAATTGCTGGATGTGCTGGAGGAACGCGGTATAGGCTGTGCGGTGTATTCGCCGCTAGCGCAAGGTCTGCTGAGTACCAAGTATTTAGGCGGAATTCCAGCCAGTTCACGCGCAGGGCGGGGACTAACTTCTTTAAATCCAGAACAGATTACACCGCAGAAATTGCAGCAGGTACGCCAACTCAACGAGATTGCGCAGACGCGCGGACAAAGTCTTTCGCAAATGGCACTTGCCTGGGTTCTGCGGGAAGACCGCGTGCAAACCGCCATCATTGGGGCAAGTTCACTGATTCAAATTGAAGAAAATGTAGAGGCCCTGCAAAATTTGTATTTTACAAGAAGCGAAACAGTACAGATTAATGATATTTTAAGTGGTAGATAAAGAGGAGCCAAAAGAATGAGCAAGGAACAAACAAAAAAAGTGCATAAAACCAGCATTGGCGGCCAGGCCGTCATAGAAGGCGTTATGATGCGCGGACCGGAAAAAATTGCGACCGCCGTGCGTAAATCAAGTGGAGAAATTGTATTAAAAGAAGAAGATATCGGAACGGTTCGCCGTATGAAAGTTTTGAAATGGCCTATCATCCGCGGCGTTGTTAATTTTTTTGATTCTATGGTGTTGGGAGTGCGGACGCTGATGTATTCCGCAGACCAATATGACGTGGAGGATGGGGAAGAAGCATATCAACCGTCCAAATTGGATCAGTTTATTGAGCGGGCCTTTAGCAAAGATGCGCTTATCTATGTTTCAGTGATCATCGCGTTGATTTTTTCGGTGGCACTGTTTATATTGCTGCCAGCAGGCATTACCAGCTTCCTGCGCCCATATATTCAAAGCGATTTGCTTAAAACGCTGATTGAGGGCCTGGTACGTATGAGTATTTTTCTGCTGTATATATTTCTCGTGTCACGTATGCCGGATATTCAGAGAGTTTTTGAATATCACGGAGCGGAACATAAAACCATCGCATGCTATGAACATGAAGAGGA
>CALLNG010000069.1 GCA_938005345.1 uncultured Clostridia bacterium | reverse complement strand
GAAGATGTAAAGGAACACAAAATCGGGGATATTAAGAAAAAGGCGGCAAAAATTGATGTGAAAGAAATTGCGGGACGCTATGGCGTTGGCCTGCCGACGGTACAGGATATTCTGGATGAATTGCTTAAGCCTGGCAGAGACCCGCGCGATGAGATGTCGGAACCAATTTTGCGCAAAGATGTACTTTCCATGGAGCAGCTCAAACCGGGAATGGTTATGCGTGGAACAGTGCGTAATATTACAGATTTTGGTGCGTTTGTAGACATTGGTGTTCATCAGGATGGGCTTGTGCATATATCACAAATTTGCGAAAAGTTTATCCGGCATCCTATGGATATTCTCTCAGTTGGGGATGTTGTGACGGTGAAAATTGTTAATATTGACGTTAAAAAAGGAAGAATTTCGCTGACAATGAGAAATATTGACAAGGATTTATGCAATGTTGCTAATTCATGATGAGTTATTTCAATCATTTTGCCTATTTGCAAAAACTTGAAATAATGGTATGATATATCTAGAGTATTTCAAGATACCTATCAGCAAATGAAAAATTTACTGAGAAAAATAGATGAGATAGGGAGGACTTTCAATGGCAAGTTTAAAACTCAAAGGCATTTACAAACGATATGCTGGCGGGGTTGAAGCAGTTAAAGATTTTAACCTCGACATTGCCGACAAGGATTTTATCATCTTGCTAGGACCTTCTGGCTGTGGTAAATCTACTACACTCAGAATGATTGCAGGATTGGAAGAAATCAGCGAAGGCGAATTGTATATCGACGACAAATTGGTCAACGATGTAGCACCGAAAGATAGAGATATCGCGATGGTGTTCCAGAACTACGCGCTGTATCCGCATATGACGGTGTTTGAAAACATGGCGTTTGGTCTTAAATTGAGAAAGACACCGAAGGATGAAATTAAAAAACGTGTAACAGAAGCAGCAAAGATTTTGGATATTGACCATTTGCTGGATAGAAAACCGAAAGCTCTTTCTGGTGGACAGAGACAGCGTGTCGCGCTGGGCCGTGCTATTGTCCGTGAACCGAAAGTATTCTTGATGGACGAACCGCTGTCCAACTTGGATGCAAAACTCAGAGCACAGATGAGAACGGAAATCAATAGACTGCATCATCGTCTCAAAACCACGTTTATTTATGTAACGCATGACCAGGTAGAAGCTATGACCATGGGTACACAAATCGTATGTATGAAAGACGGCGTAATTCAGCAGGTTGCTTCTCCGCAGACTTTGTACGAACATCCGGTAAACGTCTTTGTTGCAGGATTTATCGGGAGCCCCCCGATGAACTTTGTAGACGCTGTTGTTAACAAAAAGGACGGCGGATTGTATGTAGAATTTGGTAGTAATTCTTTGAAAGTGCCGGATGGAAAGGCAAAGAAAATCGAAGAGTCTGGCTATGTTGGAAAAGAAGTAAAATTTGGTATTCGTCCTGAAAACGTTCATGATGAAGAAGTGTATATGAGCACGCTGACAGAGTCTATTGTGGATGCTCATGTAGAAGTAACGGAAGCAATGGGTGCAGAAACGTACTTGTATCTGAAAATTGATGGAATTGATTTCGTTGCACGTGTGAATCCGCGGACAACCGCAAAAGCACATGACGATATCAAAGTAACAATGGATATGGATAAAATGCATCTGTTCGATAAAGATACAGAAGTTGCGATCCTGTAAAAAAGGAAATAAAAAAACCCGCTTAGAGTATTTGCTTTGAGCGGGTTTTATGTTATAGAAAATCAATAACGGCCATGTTGGGATACAATAAAAAATGGAGCAATTTAATATGTTTTACGTGAGGAAAGGGACACTAAAATAATGGTATAAAAAGCTAACGTCGTGGTTGTGCTCGCATAAAACCATAACCCGCTTAAAAGAATGGTTCCATATGAGAGAAAATCCCAAATACCCAGGGAAATAACTAGTACGATGGCGCAGTATCCAATTCCCTGCCAGATTTTGCAGATTAGATTTTCGTTTTTACGATAGATAAAAGACTGAAAAGAAATCTTTTTTTCAAAGCAAAGGTAAAAGCAGTAAAATAAAAAAATGCAGAGAGGTTAAACAAAATTCCTAATGCAGTCCCGTCAAAGCCGCCCAGTAAATATGCTGTGGGCGTATCTGGTACAGAGGAAGCCAACAGATAGGGTACGGAGTCATTAAAATAAAACATAATGGCAATGCTGGCAGACAAAGATACGAGGAGAGAGGCAAAAAGCCAGGCAAGATTTTTGATAATTGGCGGTAGTGTAATGGAAGTAATGTTCATATCAACCCACCTTCTCCATCAGATTCTATTGCAAGATATTGTCATTATAAAATGAAAATAGGAAAAGTCGACGATAACTGGAAAAAATGGTACCATGGAAAAAGAAGTTCTTGCATAAGATGGAAAAACGCGTTATAATTAAAAGGAATCAATGTGGTAAGGGATGAAGAACGAAGGGATGGTGTCAAAGTGGGACAACAATTATCGGCCGCAGCTAAAGATTATCTGAGTACAATTTATGAATTAGATTCCGGCAATGGTGTACGGTCTGTGGATGTTGCAAATCAGCTGGGAGTAAGCAAACCTAGTGTGAATAAAGCCATAAGAATGCTTTCCCAGCAGGGGTATTTGATGCAGGAGAGGTATGCGCAGATTCAATTGACACCACAAGGAATTCAAACCGCAAAAGAAATACAAAAAAAGGAAGAAATTGTCCGTTTGCTACTAGAGGATGTGTTTGGGCTGGAAGAAGAGCCGGCGCGGCGGGATGCAAAACGAATTTCTCAAGTTATCGAGCAGCGTACATTTGATAAAATGCGTATGTATTTGAATAATTTTCACTATAATAATTAATAGAGTATCAGAAAGGGAGAGATAGTCAATGTTTGGAAAACAGGAAACAACTATATTACATGTAGAGGGAATGAGCTGTGAACACTGTGCAGCGCGGGTGAAGAAAGCGCTGGAAAGCCTGAAAGGGGTCAAGCGGGCAGAGGTGGATTTAGAGAAAAAAGAAGTCATGGTCACGGGAAAAAATTTGCAGCAAGCAGAAATGAAACAAGCTGTGGAGGAAGCAGGATATCAAGTTGTATGATAAAGAGCCATGCAGCAAAGAGAATGCGGCATGGCTCTTTTCTTAAAATGAAATAGGAGGCACAAATCATGGAAAGAAATGAGTACCGTTGGTATCGGCTGGATAATGCCGCTATCCTGTTTCCCGCAGTGAGTAACCGTGATAATGCCAACGTGTTCCGCATATCTGTGATACTAAGAGAAAAAGTGGAGTCAGCATTGCTACAGGAGGCGTTGCTGGCTACCATACAGAAATTTCCGTCATTTCAAGTGAAAATGCGGAAGGGTGTATTTTGGCGTTATTTAGAGTATAATGGCGCAAAGCCGACTGTGCAAAAAGAGGAAGATACACCATGTGCACGGCTGCATGAAAAGGAAAATGATGGGTATCTGTTTCGTGTGACCTATTTTGAGAAAAAAATAAGTTTAGAAGTTTTTCATACGATTGCAGATGGAAATGGGGCGGTCGCTTTTTTACGGACGCTGACCTTAGAATATTTAAAACGGGTACATCCAGAGCAAATTCCTGCAGATGCCGATATTGCGGAGTTGACAGATTCCAGCCGAAGAAAAACAGAAGACAGTTATATGGTAAACTATGACCCTAAGCAGAAAAAAAGAACCCGGGTTAGCCGGGCTTATTTTTTGAGGCGCATACTAAGGTCATTCAGGGGGCAATGCCAGTCGGGGAACTACTGCATCGCGCCAAAGAACATCAAGTGAGTCTCACAGCTTATTTGGGAGCAGTACTGATTTATTCTATTTATCGGGGCTGTTTGGATGGGAAACCCTCAAAATATCCTATTCAGCTGAGTATTCCGGTTGATATGCGTAGTAGGGTAGGTTCTCAAACCACTCGAAATTTTTTTATTTGTGTGATTGTAGGGGTAAGGCCGCAAGAGCGGGATCTGCCATTTGAAAGCATTGTGAAAGAGGTGGGAGAAAACCTAAAAATAGAGCTTGGAGAACAATCGCTGCTGGAAAAAATGAATTTTCAGGTGTCAATGGAGAAAAACTCGCTGATACGTTTTTGCCCATTAGTTTTAAAAGATTTTATTTTGAAAATGGTTTATAAAGGCGGGACACACCAGTATACTTGTACCTTGTCTAATTTGGGTAGGCTGCATATTCAAGAGCAAGCGGATCTGTTTGTAGAAAGCATGGAATGCATGCTAGGTGCCTCCAAAGACCACGCCATTAAAACAGGTATGTGTAGTTTTGGGAAAGAACTAGTATTTACTTTTACGACATCCATTGAAGAGACGGATGTAGAACGGGAGTTTTTTCGATTTTTAGCGGAACAGGGAATTCCCGTAACTGTTAGGAGCAATATGAAGGAGCAAAAGGTTGGCAAGGAGGGAGAAAAGGGTGCTGAAGTGTAATAAGTGCGGTGTACAAGTAGATATGGATTTGCCAAGCTGCCCGCTATGTGGGGCGGCGTTAACGATTGTAGATGACAAACCGCTGCAATTGTATTATCCAGAAGTAGAACCAATTCAGTCGCATAAAATAGGAATAAAAATTTTTTTATTCCTTTCAGTGGCAGCTTGTGTCATATGTTTAACGGTGAACCTATTGCTGTGGCATGGACTGCTTTGGAGCGCCATTCCGATTGGGGCAATATGTTATATGTGGGTGACACTGTGGTTGGTGATAAAGTGTTGGACCAACATTGGACGGACTTTGATTTTTCAAGTAGTCGGCCTGTCCATATTTTTGCTTATTATTGATATGATTTCTGGATTTCATAGATGGTCACTTAATTATGTGATTCCCTTTTTACTTATCGGGGCGGCAGGAATAGTAACGGTGGTCCTAATGTGTGCGAAACTGAAATGGAGGGAGTATATGATTTACCAGTTGATTCTGGTTATTTTAGGATTCATTCCACTACTATTGCTATTTATGGGGTGGAGCACGGTACCTTGGACAGCGGTTTGTTCTGCCGTCTATGCGTTGCTGACACTAGTAGGAACCGTGATATTTGCGGACAAAAAGGTGAAAAATGAAATTGTCAAACGCTTTCATTTTTAATAAAAAGAGAAACGAAACGCGGGACCGCACAAAAGCAGTTCCGCGTTTTTTGCAAACATATTTCATTGGATTTGTAGATAAAAAGCAGAGAATTACTAAACAAATAGTCTGCCAACTTGAAAAATGAGACAGGCAACCAGATAGGCTGCGCCCGTCTGGTAAGCTGCCGCACATAGGGCTAAGCGCATAGAACCAAGTTCCCGCCGCGATGCTGCAAATGCAGCGACGCAGGGCATGTAAAGGATGGTAAAGGCTAAAAAGGAATAGGCGCTGAGTGGGGTGAAAATGCTGGATAAAATACTGCTCAGTTCCCCATTTCCAGCAGCACCTGTCAACACGGTTAATGTACTAACTACAGATTCTTTGGCAGTCAGTCCAGTGATGATTGCCGTGGATGCCCGCCAGTCATAAAAACCAAGCGGAATAAAAATCGGTGCAATTAGAGAGCCAATAGAAGCTAAAATACTATCTGCACTGTCCGCTACCATATGGAACGTCCAGTCGTAGCTCTGCAAAAACCAAATGACAATGGTCGCCAGAAATATGACAGTGAAGGCTTTGCGAATAAAGTCCTTCGCTTTTTCCCACATATGCAGCAATACCGTACGGCCAGATGGGAGCCGGTAAGCAGGAAGCTCCATTACAAAAGGCATAGAAGTCCCTCGGAACACAGTAGATTTTAGCAGCAACCCTGATAAAATCGCAACAATAATACCAGTAACATATAAACTAATCATAACTAATGCGCTGTGGTGTGGGAAAAATGCCAAAGTAATCATGCCATAAATAGGGAGTTTCGCACTGCAAGACATGAATGGCGTCAATATGATAGTCATTTTACGATCCCGTTCACTGGATAAGGTGCGGGTTGCCATGATAGCCGGAACGCTGCAGCCAAATCCAATCAGCATTGGCACAAAGGAGCGCCCAGAGAGCCCGATTTTACGCAGAAGTTTGTCCATGACAAAGGCAACACGCCATATAACCGCTGTCTTCCAAAAGGGAGAGAAAGAAAAACAGCACCACAATGATAGGCAGGAAAGACAGAACGCTGCCAACACCTGCACAGACACCGTCAATGAGAAGGGACTGTAGCCAGGAACTAACATGGAGAGAGGACAAAAAAGTGTCCAAAAGGCCAGTCACAAAATCAATGCCAGCTTCTAATACATCTTGCAAGGGAGCACCGATAACGGAAAAGGTAAGCCAAAAGATGAGTAACATAATTCCCAAGAAGATAGGGATTCCCCAAATCTTGTGCGTTAGGAGATGGTCAATTTTTTCAGAACGCACTTGTTCCCGGCTTTCCGAATGTTTTATTACACAGTCACGGCAAACTTCTTCTATATAATTATACCTCATGTCAGCCAAAGCAGCTTCCCTGTCCGTACCGAGTGACTGTTCCATATCCTGCACAATATGGTCTATGATATGCTGGTCAGCCTCATGAATATGTAAGGCTTTTTGCATAGGAATATCGCCTTCCACTAGTTTTGTAGCAGCAAACCGGACAGGATAACCCGCTTCCTGCGCATGGTCTTCAATGATATGGGCAATGGAATGAATCGCACGGTGTACAGCACCGCGGCAGAAGTCCAGTTTTGCTGGAGGATGGTTTTCCTTCACGGTATCGCGTACTTGACGCAGCAATTCAGAAATGCCTTCGTTTTTACTGGCAGAAATAGGAATCACAGGAACGCCTAAATGAACCGATAATTTTTTATAATCAACCATATTTCCACTGGCGCGAACCTCATCCATCATGTTTAGGGCAATAATGATGGGAATTCCCAATTCCATTAATTGAAGGGAGAGATATAAGTTTCTCTCCAGATTGGTGGCGTCTACAATGTTGATAATGGCACGCGGATGCTCTTGTAGGAGAAAGTCGCGTGTTACCACTTCCTCAGAGGTATAGGGGGAAAGAGAGTAAATACCAGGTAGATCCACTAAAGTCAAATCTTTTTGGCCCAAAATAGTGCCCTCTTTTTTTTCCACTGTTACACCGGGAAAATTCCCCACATGCTGGTTACTGCCGGTCAAGCAGTTAAACAGCGTTGTTTTTCCACAATTTTGATTTCCTGCTAGCGCTAATAAATATGCCATCACTGCACCACCTCTTTTAACGTGATTTTCGCAGCATCCTCTTTGCGTAGCGTTAGGACATAGCCCCGCAGAAAAAGTTCAATGGGATCGCCCATAGGTGCCACCTTGCGTACCATAATTTTAGTATTTGGTGTCAATCCCATGTCCAGAAGACGTCGGCGTAGAGCGCCTTCGCCACCTACCGTTTCGATTATCCCGCTACCGCCGGGAAGTAATTGGTCTAACGTCATAATCATTCCTCCAAACCTTCACTCTTACCTATGCAAAAGCATAGCATAGAACGTTGAAAAAGTCAAGGAACACGAGCTTGGGAAAGACCGGTTATGCAGAAAATAAATAGAAGCGGGAGTAAGAACGCCCGCTTTGAAATATTATTTTTGTGAATTTTTTAAAAACGGTGTCAGCGTAGCTGCAATCCCCGTTTCGTCTTGTGAAGAAGGGGCAGGAACGCCGGAAAAAACGGACCACGTTTCGGTATGCTGGGCACATCCGCCAGGTGCGACTTCGCGCAGAGTGCCAAGCGATTCCATTTCTAAAAATTCATTGGCGGTATAAGTTTCAAATGAAACGCCAAAATCTGGATAAACAGCGGATTCCTGATAGGGGAATTGTTTTAAAAATAGACAGTTATGAACAAAATAGGCAGCGTATTGCTGTGTGTTACCCAATCCAAACTTAAACGGCTGCTTCATAGTACGATCCTGCCGCAGGGTGATAAATTGTTTACCCCAATAAACGCGTGCGTCATTCATGTCCGTATATGGCCAAAGGGCCAAACGCGTATTGGGAAGCAGCCCGGTTTGCTCTTGGGGAAGTGGAACTATCTCCAAACCATCTTTACATAAAGCTGTTACCGCCCAGGGCGCAAACGTAATAGGCCATGCGTTATGATTTTCAATTTGGTGAGTGACCGTGACAGTACCGTCCTCTGCCATATCTATGCGAATAGAGGCAGATGTGCAAACTGTGGGCTGGCAAGCTTGTTTTAATAAAACACCACAGCCAAAGCTTTCATATTCTACGGGATCATGGTCTGTAAAATAGGAACGTGGCATTTCTTCGGGAGCACTCCAAAGCCGGTGCCCTCCATAGATTTTCCAGGTGTCGTATGGGAAATAACCAGGATAGGCTGACAGGTCGTTGGAAACATGGTTATCCCGGTCTTCAAAAAAGATATTCTCGTGTCCTACTGCGTTAAACCGAATGATGCGCGGCCCGAATTCCAACGTTGCAAAAAGTTCTACGGAACCGTTGGAAATGCGGATACATTCACCCCATGGCTGATAGTGTATCTTTTCTATTGTAATCATAGTGCGACCTCCTTTTTAACTTTAGTTTTATTATAGAGGGAAAGAGATTAAGAGTCAAGAGAAATGGGTAAAAAAGAATGGAATGAAAAGAAATATTTACTATTATAAGGGAGGATTTAGTGCGTAGAAAAGAGGGATAGCCGTTATTTTTTTGTGTAAACTATACAAAATTACGCGAAAATAATGAACATTGAATAGAAATTCGGTTTGGAAAAGAATTTTTATTGATTTTACAATAAAATTATGTTAAAATGAAGCTGATAGGGATGAAAAGCAAAAGAAGCTTTATATAAGAGATGAGTAGAACGTGGAACTAGGAGGAGAGAGAGATGAAAAAGAGAGTTTTGGCCTTTGTGATGTTCGTGAGTATGATGATTTCTCTTATCCCGTTGGCAGGAGTGTATGCTTTCAGCGATGTAACAGATGAAACACCATATGGAGCGGCCATTCAGAAGCTGGAGGAATGGGGAAAGATTGATGGGTACAGCGATGGGACATTCAAACCAGAGGAATTAATTACGAGGGCAGAGTTTGTAAAAATTCTGATGAGTTTGGATGAAAACAATGGGTTGCAATATGTTCCTGAGGTGGTAGAAACCGGCTTTACGGATGTTGATAGTTTGGAGAATTATTGGGCTGCTAGATATATCAAATTTGCAGTAGACAATAAAATCATCAATGGATACGGTGACGGGACGTTTCTTCCGGAGAACAAAGTGACCTATGAAGAAGCATTGAAAATGGTTGTCTGCTTTTTAGGTTATGAATTAAAAGCGAAAGCGAAAGCAGAGCAAGTTGGAATGAATTTATGGCCGGATGGATACATAGCAGTTGCCAATGAGTTGATGATAACCAAATCCATTACCATTGAAGGGTTTTCTAGTGAAATTACACGGGGAGCGGTTGCACAGATTATTTA
>CALLNG010000068.1 GCA_938005345.1 uncultured Clostridia bacterium | reverse complement strand
GTGGCAGTGACGGTTTTTCAGGAATTACTGCCAATCCACTTGTGGGCCGTTTTTCCGATTTGCTAATTTCCTATGGCGGGAGCTGTGTATTGACGGAAGTGCCTGAAATGTTCGGTGCCGAACACCTTTTGATGGAGCGCTGTCCGACTGAAGCATTATTTCACAAAACAGTAAATCTTATCAACAATTTTAAAGATTATTTTGTGAAACACGGTCAAGTAATTTATGAGAATCCTTCTCCTGGTAATAAAGCGGGTGGAATTACCACACTAGAGGAAAAATCTTTAGGATGTATTCAAAAAGGCGGCTCTGCTGAAATTTCGGACATACTCGATTATGGTGATTTGCTTATAAAACCCGGTTTATCTCTGCTGAATGGTCCTGGAAACGATATTGTCGCCATAACGAATCTTGCAGCATGCGGTGTTCATATGGTTCTTTTTACTACAGGTCGCGGTACACCGGTAGGAGGGCCGGTACCCACTATCAAAATCGCAACAAATCATCATTTATCGCATCACAAACCCAATTGGATTGATTTCGATGCAAGTCCCGTTTTAGACGGACGCGATTTAACAGAAACGTTATTAGACTATGTAATCCGTGTCGCCAACGGAGAAAAAACTTGCAATGAAAAAAATGGTTATGAGGAAATATCAATCTTTAAGGACGGTGTAACACTATGAGTTTTATTCACCATGATTTTATGCTCAAAAACTCTATATCATAATTTTGCAGAGAATTTGCCAATTATAGATTACCATTGTCCTCTCTCTCCAAAAATGATTGCTGAAAATTATCAGTTTCGTAATGCATATGAATTGTTTCTGGGCGGCGACCATTATAAATGGCGGCTTATGCGTTCAAATGGTATTGATGAAGAATGGATAACAGGAAAGACAGATGATTATGAAAAGTGGCTGGCATTTGCTAAAACCGTACCTTTAATGATCGGTAATCCCATGTATCATTGGACACATCTTGAACTAAAACGCTATTTTGATGTTGACGAACCCCTCTCCGAATGTACCGCCAAAGAAATCTGGGACACAGTCAATCAACAGCTGGCGCAAGATGAATACAGGGTGCAAGGACTCATCAGGCAGTCCCATGTTACTGTAATTTGTACAACAGATGACCCTTATAGCGATCTTTCCTACCATAAACAATTAAAGGAATTTGATACAAAAATTCTTCCCACATTTCGCCCTGATCTTTATCATATCCAGAAGGATATTCCCGCACGGATGGACTATTTTCATGAAAACGGCTGCCGTCTTTGCGACCACGCGGTAGATGAAATGAATGATATGATTCTTGAAACACTTATCCATGCCTGGGATACGAAACAAAGCTTCTGGAATCTGTTAGCATTCCTACAAAATGAGGTAAAAGTCCGAGATTTGCAAGCGTTTTCATTTGTTCCTGCATCCCGTCCCGATGATCATTAAACCACCAGCCAGAGCCAAATTGGATTTTTCCTGGTATAGGCGCTTTTTGAAAATTGCCAAGTATGGAACCCAACACATAATTATCTTTAGGATTTAATGTATATAAAATTGTTTTAGGTAACATATCTTTTTGTTCTAAACG
Organism: uncultured Clostridia bacterium; assembly: GCA_938005345.1. Classification (GTDB taxonomy): domain Bacteria; phylum Bacillota; class Clostridia; order RUG12999; family RUG12999; genus JAAWTG01. The sequence goes on along the minus strand of CALLNG010000068.1, from coordinate 2,055 downwards.
ATTTAAAACTGTAGTTAGGCCTTTCGCAATTTGAAAGTCATTAATTGAATCAAAACCGCTGTCGGGACCCAACTTTTTGTACATATTTGTATTATTGTTACGCATTGCGCCTATATGTAGCTGCATGACCTAACCGCGCTTTGCATATTCTTCACCAAGATAGATACTTTAGAAGAATATTATGTAATCTCGTTGGCACTTGGGTTGAAGACGGTGAATACTCGCCCGATATGGCTATGCTTAAATGTATCATTGAAGGCATTTGTTATTACAATGCAAAGACATATTTGGGAGTATAATTTGCCGTAAAACCACATCAAACATTCAATATTATTCGTTTTCATATTTTATTTGATTTTATTGTTTTTGGGCAAATATCAATCTAAATTGTCTACTCTCAACTAATAAAAATACATAATTTTATTAACTACGGTATCATTATTAATTTTAAAATATAACTAAAGCGCAGGACAATGGCAAATATAGGATGATTCGCAACCGTCCTGCGTTATCTCTTTATTATTCTGGGTAAACGAAAGATAGTGAAAGCGTATGGTTTAACTTTTCTTAGAGTCAAAAACACAACATCTTCAGTTACATATTTTATCCTCCCTAGCTGGAGCTGCTCTTGTCAATTGATTTTCATATTAATTGATATATTTGAAAACATCCGAATTTGGATCATTATAAATATTTTTTTGTATTTTCCACCATTTTATTAAACAATTTTCTAGCTTCATCTAATGTTAACCCACTGCACTGTGGATCATTTACAAACGCTGCAAACACCTGCTCCCGGTCTCCTGTCGGGATACCTTTCACCACAGACTCCTGATTATATATATGCCGTATAACCAACGCTTGTACTGCATCTGGCAATCGCCCTGCTTGAACTGGCTTTACGCTATTGCTGCTAAATACTGCATTTGTTTCCACAACGGCTCCAAGTGGCACATCGCACATCTGGCCTTTGTTTGGCAGATTGACATTGGAAACCATGGTTCCCTGCCCCGCTAAAGCACGAATCAGTTTTACCCCCTCTTCACCTGTTTCTTGTATTTGAAATGTTTCGCGGCCTTCCACGATTGCTTTTGTTTTCGCAATCTTCTCTTCCATATCCTGTATTCGCCAAGAAACCGGTGTTAGTGCAAATTTCCATCTTTCAACCATCTGTGGGTCCTTCATATACCAGCTTCCTGGCACAAACTCAGCAAGATGTCGGTCACCTGCACAAGCAATAACTCCATAACGGCGGAACAAATCAAATTTTACCCGGTCCGCACAAGCCATATAATCTGTATGGTAAGTCTTTTCCGGGTTTGGTTCATAGCCGCTTTCATAATATCTCTCTACAAACTCTCTATAAACCGGGAAAAGGTCCATATCCTGATAAACTGCACTGTCAATCCATGTAAAATGGTTGATTCCAAGCACATTTGTTATAATTTCCTGTCGCTGTACGCCTTTTATGCCACATATTTCTTTTAATGCCGCCGCAAGAAGCCGTTGTGTACTAAACACCTCATGGCAGCACCCAAACGCTTTTATATCTGGAAATGCTTCATATAACGCACGCACACATACCGTCATAGGATTAGTATAATTGATAACCCATGCCTGTGGACAATTTTGTTGAATCAATTTTGCATAATGAATAAAAATAGGCAATGTCCGCATCGCCCGAATGATTCCACCAGCTCCAACTGTGTCTCCGACCGATTGATATGTTCCATATTTCTCCGGTGTATGTACATCTGATTTCATTTCCTCAAATGTACCAGGTAAAATGGATATAATAACAAAATCGCTTCCACAAAGCGCCTCTTCCGCTGATGTGTATGCTGCATAATTCCATTTTCCAACCGATTCTGGACGCCGTGTTACCATATTACCGATTTTCGCATTATCGCATGCGGTTTGATAATCAATATCATATAGTCTAATGTTTCCGCCTAATGTAGGCTCGGCGGATAGATCGCAGATAAATTTTCGCGCCCACGCATGGGCTCCCCCTCCGATATAAGTAATGTTCAAATTAGAGTCATTCACAATGAT
>CALLNG010000067.1 GCA_938005345.1 uncultured Clostridia bacterium | reverse complement strand
AAATTTGTGGGTTTAGATTAAGTTTATGCAACCCATTGCATAAACTTATGCCAGAAAACCTTGCAGAAATCGTATATACCCCCGCGCGCGGGGGTATACGCCTTGTTTGCCCATCTTTTTTCTTTCCCGTTTCAATGTTTTCACAAATGCCGCTTGTATGTCTTGTGGAAAATGCGCTGAAGTTTCAAGTGGAACGTCTATCATTCCATAGAAATAGGTTAATGACACGCCTAAAATGTCAGTAATTTTTGCGGCGGCACAAATGGGCGGAGAAATCTTTCCGTATTCATAATGTTGATATTGAGATTCATTTAATCCAGCCGCCGCAAGGCGTATTTGTGATAGATTATGTTTCTCTCGTTGTCCAGTGTTAGGGATTTTGTAATAAGATATGAACTATTATTTATTATCAAAGCCCACAAGTTCATCCAAAGACACGCCGAAGAGGTCTGCCAGGGCAATGAGACGATTTAGCGGGGGAATGTTTTTTCCCATTTCATAGGATTTGTAAGCAGAATTTGATATTCCCAGCGTCTGTGCTGTTTGATTAATGGTGAGTTTTCTATGTTTCCGTAATGTACGGATTTGTATATGGAGCACAAAATTAGATTTTCTTGTTCCACAAAATGGCGTACGCGTTTCACAATGTCCGGAAAGATAATCAAGTGATACCTGATGTGCTTGTGCTAATAGTATAAGTGTATCTAATTTTGCATAATTATTGCCGGATTCATAGTTTGTATAGGTTTCAGAAGGTATTCCTATTTGTTTACTAAATACCCTTTGTGAAAGTTGTTTTTCATTGCGTAGTTGAATCAGCCGTTGTGCAAAAGTCGCCATGTTATGTAGTCCCCTTTTTCAACTATAAATTATATATAATATAACATAAAGTTTATAAATGTATTGACAGCTTCAAAAAAGTATGATATACTATAAATGCTTTGAAATAATAACCATAGTTATATAGAAACAGGTTAAAATAATAAGCTAGAAAGAATTCACCGTTTATCAAAGCCCACAAGCTCGTCCAGGGACACGCCGAAGAGGTCTGCCAGGGCAATGAGACGATTTAGCGGGGGAATACTTCTACCGGATTCATATCGCTTGTAACCTGATTTAGTAATATCAAGATGTTGTGCAATGTTTGTTTTTGTCATACCACTATCTCTCCGTAGTTGAATAAGATGATTCGGCAAAGTTTCCAAACATGGATTTGTATAAGGAGTGTGCAAGTCCGAATTTCCAGCAAGATAGTCTAATGATACATTAAAAAATTCCGCTAAAAGGATGAAAGCTGGCATCTTTGGAAAATTTTTGCCTTGCTCATAATTTTTGTATGTTTTGAGATTCCACTTAAAGTAATCCGCAACCTGTTGCTGTGTGAGATTTTTTTCTTTTCGCAGTTCTGTTAAGCGTTTAGAAAAATTTTCCATCAACTATCTCCTTCCTTCCATCCTAATAAAGTATCGCAGGAAATATCAAATAAATTGGATAACTCAAAAAAATGCAAAAATGAAGGGGTTCTAAGATTCAATTCATAGCAGGCATAAGAAGTCACACTGACATGAATGGAAGCAGCGGCTTCTTTTTGTAGCATTCCCTTTTTCATTCGTGCATTGCGCAAGATTTCTGGAAATTGGTTAAAATCATAGCGGCCGCGAGGATACAACGGTGTTTCATCATTCGTTTTTCCCGAAAGATAGTCAACCGACATGCGAAACAAAGTCGCAATGTCAATCAAAAGAGGCAATGGCGGATAGCATATTCCCAGTTCATAACTTTGATATGTACTAGCTTTCAAGTTGAGTAACATTGCTGTGCGGGCCTGTGACAAACCATTTTGTTCGCGCGCTTGACGGATTCTCTCTGAAAAAGCACTCAATTTTATTCACTTCTTTCGTATTTTTTCTTGACTTTAACAACATTTAGTGATATACTACAATAGGGACGAAATAATACCCCATTAAATATGGTTAGTCAAAACCGCAACCAAATAAAAAAGCAGTGAACGTGCCTTTTCCGCAGGGGAAAGGTTTTCAGGCCATGCAAAAAATAGTGTTGCGCGGGCTGTAAAAAACGCCCGGTGGAACACGCCAATAATGCAAAAGGAATCGTTTCAAGTTTCTTGTGCTGCCGCTAACAGCGCAAGAAAAGACGGGGAAGGCTGTCTTGTATGGAATGAACAAAAAAATTGCTGCTGGTTCAAAAATGTTGGTGTGCGTTTTGAAAATAGGCTTCTTTTGTCGTAGAGGGAAGCCAGTTCGCCATGGGCGGCACGCCGCCCCGGCGGACATACGCGTTTTTTTACTGTTTATCACTGTTTATCGCGTTCAACAAGTTCATCTACCGTAACACCAAACAAGTTTGCCAGTTCTACCAGTCGGTTTAATGGAGGAATGCTTTTCCCCATTTCATAACGTTTATAACAGGATTTTGATATACCAAGATACTCCGCGATTTTCGTTTGAGATAAGGTACCGTTTTGCCGAAGTGTAATCAAATTTGTTGGCAGCCGCTCTGGTTGAAGCGGACAAAATGGGCGGGGTATTGTCACGATAGAACTACACGGAAAGGCATTATATAGATTGAAACCAGATAGAAAGCATATCTTTAATCCCATCTGCCGAGAGCTTCGTCTAGTGCGAGGTGAAGGATTTCCGCCAGTTTGATCAATGTGTGGTAGGAAGGCATTTTCAAATGGAGTTCATATTGCTGATATGCAGAGGCACTTACGCCGACAGAGGCCGCAATATCCTGCTGGGTCAAGTCCAGTTTTTCTCTGTCTGCCCGGATGTTTTTGGACAGCGACAAAGGGATATCTGCCGGAAACGAACGCGAAACGGAGACTTTTTCTTGTGTTATGCCGCACAAATAATCCAGCGAAACTTGAAACAGTTCGCCTAATTTTGTCAAAATAACGACTCTAGGTTTTGCGCTGCCGTATTCATATTTTTGATAGGATGCCTCGCGAATCCCCAACATTGCGGCGACTTTCCCTTGTGACAGACCACTTTCCCTTCTTAATTGCACAAGATGGAAAGAAAATTTGTCCATTTTCAACATCTCCTTAAAAAAGTCTTGACACTTACTAATAGCAGTGGTATACTATAACTACACTGAAAGTTATTGCATTTATCCAACAGCTAGAAGGGAGAGCTGTAAAAACGACGCTATGATACGCTATAGATAGAAAAATCATTTCTTTCTATACGCTATCAGTTATAAAAATAAACGATCTTGCAAGCGTGAATCACAAGATTTGTGAACATGGCAAGGTTTTCTTGTAATACACATCATAACAGCGTATCATGGAGATACTTTCCATAAAAAGCGGAAATATCATACCCAAATCAAAATAATATCAAAATGCTATCATAATAACAGAATAATGATATTATCAGATGGTCTGCCCTATGCATGCTGCATCATCTAAATTTATGTAACAATACCCTTATTTAGGGAACACAATTCTATAAAAGGAAACGCATAACTGCACAAAGAAGAGTCTAATACCGATTCTAAGGAGAGACAACATAACCTTGTTAACACAAAGAAAGATAAAAAAGAATGCGATGTTTAGTCTCATTTTGCGCCGGTATGGCGTATGTCCCATTATAGTTGACATCATTGTGAAGTAAAACCAAAATAAGGGGATTGTACAAATTCCGAATGTGCCGCCTGGCAAGGGAAAGAAGCCAGTCCGGAAATGGGTATGATACTTCTACTCATTATTATATCAGAGATTGCCATAATAGGCAAGAAAATTTTCGGGAAAACGTACAAAAAGAGGCATTTTCTGCAACATTTCCGGGGAAGGGTGAATTTTCCAGACCTTGGGGCGCAATATTTAACCCATCCCACATTACAGGAAAGGAGAATGCACCTTGCAAGAGCAGGAACCATGGGAAGAGCGACAGAAAAACAGCCGCGGCAACGCCGTTTTGTATGGAATTGCCACCGTTATACTAGTAATCGCGCTGGCTGCCGCAGGCGGTGTGCTGGTCATCAGCCTGGACGCGCAAAAACAAATGCAGTCCTTTATATCCACTACCACTGTGCAGCTGCAGCAGGCGGTTTCCGCCGTGAACGCCGCCGCGCAAAATCAAGACCAGGCCGCGCCGCAAACGGCACAAGACCAAGCAGTGTCCGCGCAGGAGCCGTCGGGCGGGCAGGAGAGCCAGGCGCAGCCTACGCAGGCCTGGCAAGAGGCCGCGCCGCTGCAACAAACGCCTTCCCAAACGCAAACTGCGCCGCAGTCCGCTGCCGTTTCCGCGCCGCGGCGACCCGCAGCCCGGGAGGTTTCCCAGCCCGAAACACAGTAGGAACAGCCCGTCACGGTGTATATCACGCGCTATGGCGACTGTTACCACCGCGGAAACTGCCAGCATTTGCATTCCAGCAAAATTGCCATCTCTCTGGACGGGGCAAGAGAACAGTATGTGCCCTGTTCGACTGTAATCCGCTCCGGTAGGGCGTTTGCGGAACGTAGGTTATTCCTTTTATCATTGAACATAATATCACCAAAATGCCCCCGGCTTTTTTGCCGGGGGCATTTTGCGCTTTCTTCCGTGGGGCGTATTTGATTATATTCCCCTCCCGCCTCAGGACCAGCGGTCGGGCAGCAGTTCGTCCAGCGTTTTCACGCGCCCGCCCGGCAGCAGCACGCGGCATTGTCCGTTGTCATCGTGCAGCTGGCACAAAAACTCCCGGCAGCGTCCGCAGGGCGGCACCACTTCGCCCGATTCGTGCAGCGCCACCAGGCGCAACACGCGGTTTTCCCCCGCCGTCACCATGGCGGCAGCCGCGGCGTGCTCCGCGCAAAACCCCATCGAACAAGGCGTGTCAATGCACACGCCGGTATAAAGCTTGCCATCCGCCGCCAGCAGCGCCGCGCTGACCGACCCAGCCCAGCTATTCCGCGACAGCTGCCGCGGGTGCAGCACCTCCCGTGCCGCGGCAAGCAGCGTGTCAAATTCCGGTTCCATGCGTCTCCCTCCCCCGCCCTTCTGGCGGTTTTTTTCGGCCCAAACGAAGGGCCTTTTTTTAGCCCCATTTTTGCCAACTTATTTTTGTGGGTACAAAATGGCAAAATCAAAGCAGGCTGCTATGCTATACTAATCCTATCCGAACAGGACCTCATCCAAAAAATACGCATTGGAGTTGGCGTGCAGTCCCTGTGCGTCGCGCAGGTCCACACGGATATAGCCTTCGTTGCCATTGAGTTCAAACTCAGCATGGGTCAGCGTTTCGCCCACGGGCGCAACCGCCTTGTGGCAAAAGCGGCCCTGCGTTTGCACGTAGATTTTTTGCACCGGAGAGCAGTCAATGCGCAGTGTGCGGCCCTCCAGGGAAATTTCGTAAAATTCCGGCCCCATGGAGGAATAAAAGTCGCCCTGCTCCAGCGCCTGCATCACCGCGCCATAGTCCAGCGACGGCGCTTGCACCATGATAAACCCGCCAAAGGAATCGCACATGGGATGCCCGAACGGGTAGGTGTTGTGGTTGTCGTCCGTGGATACGCAGGCCAACCGGTTGCCCGTGCGCAGCATTTCGTCATACACCTGTGGATTGTAGCCATACAGGCCGTCAATCTCGCACCCGTGATTATAAATTTCCATGGCAAAGCAGCCACGGATATCCCGGTAGTCATCCAGGGTTTGCAGCGACCAATAGGGGTGGTTATAGCACACCAGGAACCCCTTTTGGCGCATGGATTCTATGTAGTGGTTTAAATAGTCCATGTCGCCGTAGCGGCGCTCAGGCAGAACGGCCTCTTTATCCAGGGCAGGCTGTTTGTCATACAGGTTCAAATGGTACGTTTTGACACGGTCAAAACCGTTCGGGCGGTCCGGCCATTCGTTCATGTCCACCTCATAGGCCGCCAGCGCAAGGAAATTGTCATCCGTCAGTTCCTTGTGCCAGGCATAGACGCGGTGGTCCGTGTACGCAACAATGCTGTAGCCCTTATTTTTATAAGCATCTTTAAGTTCTTCGGGGCTTAACGCACCGTCCGACAGGGTGCTGTGGCAGTGCAAATTCGCTTTATACGAAGGGTAGGGTTTGAGCAAATCGATTTTTTTCATGGTGGTATCCATCCTTTCTTATCATTTCAATCTAGGGACAGTATACCACCCCGAAAAAAAAAGTCAAGCGTTTTCGAAAAAACGGGTGCAATTTTTTTTGAAATACGTATGAAAAGCGGAAAAGCGGGATTTCCAGCACCGTTCGACAAAAAACAGGAAAAAAGAGAAAAAATGTCGAATATATGGGGACAAACGCGGGCATTGGCCTGCGGGGCAAACGCACAAAAAGCAAAAAAACGGTGGCGGCGAAGCATGTATACTAACAGTGTACTGGCAGAGCAGACGGCCAGTATCCCTAGCCGCCGTGGCGAAGGCCGGCCTCTGGTCCGGGCGGGCCTTCCGCGGCCCAGCGGGAAACGCTGCTGGACGTGGCGTGACGGCGTTGGCGCGTACCTGCGAACACGGAGGGGCAGTGTTTCCCAAACGGACGCGGCGGACAGGAGTGCTTTTTTTCATCATTCAAGCAGAACAATTTTTGGAAAGGGGACGAGGAACTAGCATGAAACCATTTGGAAAACAGCGTCCGGCGGAGCAGGCATTGCAGCCGGAAGCGCGGCAGCAGATCAGCGACGCGGTGGAACTGGCGAATTTGTTCACCCAGTTTGTCAAAGCGGATTCGCTGGCCGAAGCGCTGGCGGAGCTGAAAGAGCTGGTGGCGGAGACGGAAGCAGAAGAATCTCCCGCCGCAGCCGCAGGTGCACCGCAGGCCGCGCAGGAAACACCATCTATGCAGCCCAGCCGCATGGCAGGGCAAAGCGCGTCCACCGCGTTTACCGGACAGGCGGGCGGCCTAGCGCAGCAAGCGCGCCGGACGGGCGGTATGCCGCAGAGCGGCGCAGCAAAAGCCGAGCGCACAGCCGATTTGCTGGCCCAGGCCTACCGGGAGCTGGAAGGCACCCTGGACGAAGAACAGCTGGACAAGCTGATGGAAGACGAAGCGTTTGCGCAGCTTCTCGCGGCAGGCGTACCGGCAAAACTGGCGGCGCGCTGCCTTTTGATGGACGAGTTCATGCTCGCGGCGGAAGCGCGCGGTGAAAAACGCGGGCGCGCCCAGGCCAAAAACAAGTTGGGGCGCATGAGCGAAGTGGGCACGGCTATGTCGAACGCATTTCGCACCGGCATTGACCCGGACAAGCTATCCTTGCAGGATATCCGCGAGCTCAAACGCCGGGCCGGGCGCGGCGAAACCATCACGCTGTAGTGCAGCCATCAAATGACAAGAGAGGGAGGAATTTTTCTTGGCACAAACATCCATTGATTACAATGTGCAGACGACCAGCAAAGACCCTGGCGCGCTGCGCAGATTTTATGACAGAAACCTAATCTTAAACGCGCTGCCCAACCTGGTGCACGACCAGTTCGGGCAAAAGCGCAACATTCCGGCAAACGGCGGAAAAATCATCAATTTCCGGCGGCTCGCGCCGCTGCCTAAGGCCATGGCCCCGCTGACAGAGGGCGTGACCCCGCGCGGCAACGACCTGACTTGGAGCACCATTGAATCCACCTTGCAGCAATACGGCGATTACATCACCATCTCCGATGTGCTGCAAACCACGGGCATTGACTCCAACCTGATTGAAGCGGGCGAAATTTTGGCGCGCCAGGCCGGCGAAACGCTGGACGCCATCACGCGGGAAGTGCTCAGCAGCGGCACCAACGTACAGTATGCAAACGGGCAGCTGGCGCGGCACCTGCTGGCGGGCGGCAAAGAGGACGGCAACGACTATTTGACCGTAGACGCGATCAAACAGGCGGTGCGCACACTCAAACGTAACAACGCCAAACGCATCGGCAACTATTATGTGGGCATCATCCATCCCGACGTATGTTACGACTTGATGGACGACCCCAAATGGGGAAACGTCAAAACCTACTGCGACCCGGAGGATATGTATAACGGGGAAATCGGCCGCCTGTACGGCGTGCGGTTCGTGGAAACCAGCGAAGCCAAGGTGTTCCACGCCGAAGATTTGACCTCCACTGCAAGAACCCTCACGGTGTCCAGCGCGGCAAGCGAAGCCAAGACCATCACAGTCAAGGAAACCATTCCGGTAGAGGACGCGGAAGGCATGGCGGAGCGTAAAATCATCATCAAAGGCATGGTGTACACCATCGTGTCGGTGAGCGGTAATGTGATTACCGTAGAGGAAACGTTTGCGGCGGGAGACGCGGCCCCGGCAGCCAATGACGTGATTTATCCCGGCGAAGCGGGCAGCGAAGGCCGCGATGTATATTCCACGCTGATTTTGGGCGCGGACGCATACGGCACCACGGAGCTGGAGGGCGGCGGTATGCGCAACATCGTTAAACAGCTGGGCAGCGGCGGAACCGCCGACCCGCTGGACCAACGCGCGACCACCGGCTGGAAAGCGCTGAAAACAGCGGAAATTTTGGTGCAGGAATACATGGTCCGTATTGAGACCGCAGCGAGCTACGCATAAACACCGCACTAGCGGGGCGCGCCCAGCGCGCTCCCGCACACAAGGAAGGAGAGAAACAACCATGGCACAAAAGACGGCAGGCAAGGGGCATACGGGTGAAAGCGCGGCGGACTACTTAAACCGCCTGGAACCCGTCATGCTGGTCAAAGACAACCAAAACTACAAAGACGACGTGACAGTGACCTACAACGGCGTGAACTACCAGATTCAGCGCGGGAAACAGGTCATGGTCCCCAAATTCCTCAAACTGATTCTGGAAGAGAGCTACCGCCAGCAAATGGCGGCGGCAGATTTCAGCGCAGGCTTGAGTGAAACGTTTGCAGAAAAAACAAAACAACTCGGATAAACAAGTTTGAAAAAGAAGGAAGAAAAAGAAGTTCCCGCAGGGCCGGAGCGTGGCTGGATTGGGGAAAACAGTCCCCGGCAGGCAGCGCCCTGCCCTGTTTTCTTTTTCAGGCGGAAGGAGAAACGCAGATGGCAAAAGAAACTATTTGGATTGGCGCGGATGGCAAGGAATACCAGGTCAGCGGCCCGGCGTCCGCCGCGTTTGAATCGGCCTATGTGGACAAACAGCTGGGGGAACACCGGAGCGCGGCGGAACTGGATCATGCCAACGGCAGCGTCACGGAACAAAAGCTCGCCAACGGGGCCGTATCCGCGGGAAAAATCGCGGCGGGCGCGGTATCGGCGGACAAAATCGCCGGCGGCGCGGTGACGCGGGACAAACTGGCGGCGGGCAGCGTGACGCAGGACAAACTCAGCGCCGCCGTTTCCGCCCGGCTGCTAGACACGCCCGTGAACGTAGACACGCTGGCGGAAACCCTGTCCGCAGGCGTGTACCAATACACCGGCGCGCTGGACAGCCAAACCACCGGCAGATTTGTGATTGTCACCCAGGGCGGCGCGGATGTGTGGGAGCAGACCGCGTACTGCATTTCCGGCACAGCGGGCGCTGGCACACTGCTGCGGCGCAGCGGGCAGGCACAGAACCTAACCGCCTGGCAGCCGCTTTCCGGCGCCGTTCCGGTGGACAATCTCACAACAAATGACGCTTCGCGGCCGCTGGCAGCCAGCCAGGGCGTGGCAATCAACACCCTGCTGGGCGGCAAGGCGGATAAACAAGGCGCATCGGGCGGGTTTGAAGGCGGGCGCAGCGCCTACTGCACCGGCGGCGGCGCGGCGCTCGGCGAAGAGGCCAACGCAGCAGGCGGCGGCAGTATCGGCGGATATGCCCAAACAATGGACGGCGGCAGCGTGGGTGCAAGTGCAATGTCCATGGGCGGCGGCGCAGTGGGGCAAAATGCGCAGGCCGCAGACGGCGGCGCGATGGGCAGCGGTGCAAAGACCAGCCACGGGTTTGCGGGCGGAAAAAACGCCAAAACGCAGGCTGCCCAGGAACCCTATAGCGCGATTGACGCGGTGCAGCTTGGCACCGGGACAAACACCGCCGCGGGATCCCTGCAGGTGTATAATTACCCGCTCATGGCAGCGGACGGCACCATTCCCGATGCGCGCATGCCGCAGCTGGCGGGCAAGGTGGACAAAGAGGCAGGGAAAGGCCTGTCCGCGAATGACTATACCACGGAGGAAAAGACCAAGCTCGCTAGTATCGCGGCGG
>CALLNG010000066.1 GCA_938005345.1 uncultured Clostridia bacterium | reverse complement strand
ATATTCCCTTTTGGCAGTTTGGAGAGGAAGAAGGCGGGCAAAACGAATAATGCGCAAGCTGGGAATGGGTACCGGTATTCTTTTGTCCATAGCAGGGGGCTATGTGTTGTTTATGACTAGATTCAATTTTACCTTACTGCTCATTGCCCTATTCATTTTATATACTGCTAGAAAAGAGGTTATCAATCCTGTGATGGAGGCCAACCTCGTCAGGAGTGGGGAAATGCAGCGGACTTCTTCTTATATCATCAGTGAAAGAACTAAAGCAATTGATGCGGCAGGTTATTTGCCTGCTACTGCAGTAGGGGTCGTCATTGATGGCAAAGGGGAAGTAAAAGGGTTTGTAACTGCAAGCGGTTTATACCACAAAATCGAACAATACGGCGGAAGCGTTTTAGTAAAAGAGTGCTTAAAATAATGCTGCTATTATCATATGTGAGTGGGGAAATGTATAGTAAATAGAGAGCTCCAGCTTTGCTTTTATAGCAAGATGGGGCTTTTTTTGTGAAAAACCTTGCGTTACAAGCAAATTTCAGGTATGATAATAGGAGAAATAAATTTATCATAATGGAGCGTTGGAAATGATTCAAATAGAACCCCTACTGAAAAACGTACAAAAAGCAGCACGGTACACTGGCGGAGAACTTAACAGCGTCATGAAAAAGCCAGAAGAGGTAAACATACGGTTTGCGTTTTGTTTTCCAGATGTATATGAAATTGGCATGTCCCACTTAGGAATGAAAATTTTATATCACCTGATGAATGAAAGAGAAGATACTTGGGTAGAACGTGTTTTTGCACCATGGGAAGATATGGAGAGGGAAATGCGCCAAGCACATATTCCATTATTTGCATTGGAAAGCCGTGAACCAATTGCCAAGTTTGATTTTGTTGGATTTACATTGCAGTACGAAATGAGTTACAGCAATATTATCAATATGTTGGATCTGGCAGGAATTCCGCTTCGCAGCAGTGAAAGAACAGAAGATATGCCATTTGTTTGTGCGGGCGGGCCATGTGCATTTAATCCGGAGCCGCTTGCAGATTTTATTGATTTTTATTTGCTTGGGGAGGGAGAAGAAATTTGGCCGGAAGTGCTGGACGTATTTGCAACGTGGAAAGAATCGGGCGCAGGAAGGGAACAATTTCTGATAGAGATATCACATATTAAAGGAATTTATGTTCCGGCATTTTACGATGTGATTTGGAATGAAGAAGGGCAATTTGTAGGGCTGCGGCCAAACAGGACAGACGCCGCAGCCGTTGTACAAAAACGGATCATTCAAAATTTAGATCAAGCCTATTATCCAGACCGAATGATTGTACCATATATGGAAATTGTGCATGACCGTATCATGCTGGAAGTTTTTCGCGGTTGCATCCGCGGATGCCGTTTCTGTCAAGCGGGAATGATTTACCGGCCGGTTCGGGAAAAGGATAGCACAACCCTGTGCAATTTTGCAGAAAAATTGATTGAGACTACCGGATACGATGAAATATCTTTGGCATCCCTGAGTACAAGCGATTATACACAGCTGCCAGAATTGATGGAGGGCCTGCTAACATTTTCAGAGAAGGAACATGTAAGCTTGTCATTGCCTTCTCTGCGGATTGACAATTTTTCATTGGATCTGATGGAAAAAGTGCAGAAGGTAAGAAAAAGCGGGTTAACATTTGCGCCGGAGGCGGGAACACAGCGGTTGCGGGACGTGATAAATAAAGGCATTACGGAAGAGGATTTAATGCGTGGCGCCAAACTTGCGTTTGAAGG
>CALLNG010000065.1 GCA_938005345.1 uncultured Clostridia bacterium | reverse complement strand
CGGAAGCAACCATAGAAACGGCAATGCAAATTGCGGAAGCGGTTTATTCTGTGTTGGAACGTACCAAACCGGAACTGATTTCTGATATCAGCCAAAATGGATTAGTACTCACGGGGGGCGGCAGCTTGATTTGGGGTATGGATATTCTGCTCAAGCAGCGTACTGGTATTCAGGCAATGATTGCAGAAGACGCTATTTCTTGCGTAGCACAAGGTACCGGTAAAGCATTAGAATATATTGAGAACTTGCCTGATGAAACACAGCGCAAAAAAATCATTTATTCATAATAATTAGGAGGCAGCGACATGTTAGATATCAATGAAATTATGGAGCGGATTCCACACAGGTATCCTTTTTTACTGGTAGACAAAATTTTGGAGATAGAAGAAGGAAAACGTGCTGTTGGATTAAAGAATGTTACGATTAACGAACCCTTTTTTCAGGGGCATTTTCCGGGGTATCCAGTAATGCCGGGAGCGCTGATTTTGGAGTCGCTGGCGCAGGTGGGAGCAGTGGCGGTTTTGTCATTGCCGGAAAATAAAGGGAAATTAGGGATGTTTGTCGGCGTAGATAAATTCAAATTCAAATCCCAAGTAAAACCTGGAGATACTTTGCAGCTGGAGGCAGAAATGCTGCAAATGCGTATGAATATTGGCAAAGCAAAAGTGAAAGCTACAGTTGATGGGAAGATGGTTGCTGGCGGGGAAATTAGTTTTGCTATCGTATAAAAATAAAGGGTGACCGGTACCGGTCATCCTTCTTTTTTCAAGGAGGATAGGATATGAAATTTGATGGGTTTACTCTGGTGAGTGATATTGACGGCACCTTGGTGGACCGGGACTGGAATGTAACACCGCAAAATATAGAGGCGATTCGGTATTTTCAAAAAGAGGGCGGGAAGTTCACCTTAGCGACAGGGCGCATTCCATGGCGCGTCAAACAACTGCAGCAGAATATTCGCATTGATTTACCGATCATTTGTTATAACGGTGCCTGTATCTATGATTTGAACAATGGGCAAACCTGGTGGCAGCATATGTTAGAAGGCGATGTTACAAATATTGTAGATGATGTTTTAGATAACGTACCGGGAGTCGGCATTCAAATATATAGTAATCACCGGATTTATACGTATGGTCGCAATCCGGAAATTGCACATGTTACTTTTTTAGAAGATGGCATAAATGTGTTGGAATTAAAAGATTACAGGGACGCTCCGCAGCCGTGGGCAAAATTGGTGTTTATTGTTCGTGCGGACAGATTGCAAGAATTGCGCAAAAAAGTGCAGCGGCATCCGGATTGTCTCAACTATGCTTTCATGCAGAGTTCGCCGGAGTATTATGAAATGTTGCACCAGTTGGCAAACAAGGGAAATGCCATGGAAACGCTAATGCAGCTAAACCATTT
>CALLNG010000064.1 GCA_938005345.1 uncultured Clostridia bacterium | reverse complement strand
TTTTGGACGAGCCGGCTGCTGGACTGGATCCCAAAGGACGCGATGAGATATTAAACATGGTGGCGTGGTTGCATCAACAGCGCCGCATGACGGTGGTTTTGGTATCGCATAGCATGGAAGACATTGCGAAGCTGGCAACGCAGATTATTGTCATGAACGATGGAACCGTTGCCATGCAGGGAACGGTTAGCGAAGTCTTTTCTCACGGTGAGAAGCTGCAAGAAATGGGACTGGATGTACCACAAATTACACAGCTGATCCAAAAGCTGATTCAAAAGGGGTATCCGCTGCCAAAAGATATTTATACGGTTGAGCAGGCCAAGGAATCACTCCTTGCATTATTTCATAAAGAACAGGGTGTGAAGCCATGTTAACGGATATTACTTTGGGACAATACTTACCAGGAGAGTCGATCATTCATAAATTGGATCCGCGGACAAAAATTTTGTTGACAATTGCATACATCGCGTCCCTATTTTTTGTCAACAGCATTGTGGGATTTGCATTTTGTGCATTGTTTATGGGGGTGGTTCTACACATCGCAGGAATTCCGCTTAAATTTATTTTAAAGAGCATAAAACCCCTCTGGATTTTTGTGGCGTTTACAGCAGTTATTAACCTATTTATGACAGATGGCAGAATAATTTTCCAAGTATGGGTCATTAAAGCTACGTGGGAAGGATTGTATTTAGCAATTATCATGGCGTTGCGGCTGGTATTTCTGGTTGTGGGAACATCTGTGCTGACCTATACCACGTCGCCCATCGTGCTGACCGATGGTATTGAACATTTGCTCTCGCCGTTTCGCAAAATCAAAGTGCCAGCGCATGAAATTGCAATGATGATGACGATTGCGATTCGGTTTATTCCGACAATTATTGAAGAAACAGACAAATTAATGAAAGCACAGTCTGCCCGTGGCGCAGATTTTGAAAGCGGGAATCTAATAGCCCGTGCCAAAGCCATGGTGCCGATTTTGGTACCTCTGTTTGTCAGTGCATTCCGGAGAGCGGACGAATTGGCGTTAGCAATGGAATGCCGTTGCTATCACGGGGGCGACCACCGGACAAAAATGAAACAACTGCACATGCAAAGAATGGATGCCGGTGCGTCTATTGTAACGCTAGCGGCCATTGCATTGCTGATAGCGCTGCGTTATATTCCGGGTCTAGTTTAGAAGCGGGCGGAGAAGGACGGTTCGTAAACTCATTATAAAAAACTGGAAAGCGACCGTTATAAAGGAGGCAGGTATGCGGAACCTAACATTACATTTGCAATACGATGGAACGCGCTATCACGGCTGGCATGTGCAGCCGCAGGCAAGAACTGTGCAGGAAGTGGTGCAAGGGGCGATTTTCGGCGTCACGGGAGAGCATGTTTCGGTAACAGGCTGTAGTAGAACAGACGCGGGGGTGCATGCAAGGCACTTTGTCTGCAATTTTCATACGCAAACCAAGATTCCCTGCGAGCGTATGCCCTATGCCATGAATGCAAACCTGCCGGATGATATTGCCGTAACACTATGTGAAGAAGTAGAAGATACGTTCCATGCGCGGTATGATGCAAAGTCAAAAATTTATGAATATCGGATACTGAATTCCAAAGTGCGTAACCCTTTTGAAAAGGATAGGGCATGGCAATATCCGATTGTGTTAAATGTAGAGCGGATGCGCCGGGCAGCAGCATGGATGGTAGGAACACATGATTTTACAGCGTTTATGGCGGCTGGCGGGCAGCAGCGTCAAATGGAAAAAGAAATGTATGAGGTGCGGGTGGAAAAACAGGATAATTTGTTCACTGTGCGAGTCCATGCAAACAGCTACTTATACAATATGGTCCGTATTATTGTGGGAACCTTGGTTTATGCGGGAAATGGGAAAATACAGCCCGATGACGTCCATAACATTTTATTGTCCAAAGACAGGAAACGGGCGGGAATGACCGCGCCGCCGCAGGGACTGTATCTTCACAAAGTGTTTTATTGAGAGGAGGAACCGGCTGATGAGCAGGTTTTGTTCGTTGCAAAGCGGCAGCAACGGAAACGCATTATATTTTGAAAATGGAAAAACAAAACTGCTGATTGACTGCGGAATTTCGGCCAAACGGGTCACAGACAGGCTGGCGCAAATAGGGGTGGCGCCAGGGGAGTTGAGTGGAATTTTGCTGACGCATGAACACAGTGACCATGTGGCGGGTATTCGTGTGTTTACCAAAAAGTTTGGCACACCCGTATATGCGACGGCAGGGACTCTGGAGGCGATGGAAAAACAACACAATATGGTGGAATCAGAAATTCATATTTTGCAGGCGGGACGTTATTTTGATATTGGAACTGTGACAGTACATCCATTTGCCTTGCCGCACGATGCCCAGGAACCGGTGGGGTATCTGTTGCACACAGACCAGCGAAAAATCGCGGTAGCCACGGATATGGGGCGGATTTGCGAAGATATTGCCTGGGAGATGAAGGGCAGCGATTTTGTGTTTTTGGAATCCAATTATGATGAGGGAATGTTAAAAAACGGCCGGTATCATCCACTACTTAAACAGCGGATTTTGGGAAGTGCCGGTCATTTTTCCAATGACCAGGCGGCAAAACTTGCAGCGGCGCTTGTACGCGGCGGAACAGGAAACATTATGCTGGGGCATCTGAGCGCAAACAATAATAGGCCGCCACTGGCGTTCGGCCGTGTATCAGAAGAAATATGCAGGCAGGGAGCGCAGATTGGCGGGGATGTCGTATTGGAGGTGGCAAGCAGGAGTGGTGCAGGGAGATGTATAGAGATTTAAATTGATACTTGTTTGTAACTACTTTTTGGGCGAATTATATTATAATAAAAAGAGTTGCTTTTTTAGAAGAAAGAACAAGTGAAAATTTATAGAAGGCAGTCCAAGAAAAATGGGAGGATACCCAAATGAAAAAGATGATGATAGCAATAGCAGCTTTATTGCTGCTGACCGGCTGCGAAATGAAGTCGGGTGAAGAACTGATGAGAGCGCCAAAGCTGACTGGTGAACAGGAAGTTATCAGCAGGGCCATTAAAGCGCAAATTCCCAATAACGCAAAAATGGTAAGCCCCATGACGGGAGAAAATAGAAA
>CALLNG010000063.1 GCA_938005345.1 uncultured Clostridia bacterium | reverse complement strand
GAAAATCCCAGTTTTTCCTTTGCTTTTTCTTTTTCCATTTTTTCTGCAAATTTCAATTTAATCGGAATACCGAAAGGTTTTATTTTTTCCGGCATAATTCCGCGCAGTGCTGCCTGTCTGGTCAATCCCTTATCTGCTGTTATGTAATAGTCCAAATCTGTATCTTCCCAGTGTGGATGAATAGTAAAATCTGTCACAACACCAATACTTGGAATATCCAACTTGTCAGTCTCCTTAAGCCGGGTCACCAATTCCCCCGCAAACAGGTGGCTGCAAATGATCACGTCAATACGGTGTTCTTCAATAAAACGCAATAACTTGTTAGCAAAAGCACGGTTAATGGTTTTCATGGTTCCAACTACTTTGCCTTTTCCCTCTTCCTCAATATCGTAAAATTTTCCATATATTTTCGGCACCTTACTGGATGCAAACGAATAAACATCTGAAACCGTTTTACCAAGCAACGGATGCACGTATTCATAAACATCCAATACAAAAGTTTCAATTCCTTGCTGCGACAAATAGTCATTCATAGCTTTTGCACAGCTATTGTGTCCATGACCTGTAGAAACAGTCAAAAACAATACTTTCATTGGTTCCACCCTTTCTTTTATCAAAGCTCCCCTATGTAAAAGAGCGGTTTTCCGCCCTTTCAAATGCGCTCCATATTGCCACCTAGCGCAGATACTTTCTTTTCCATCTGAAAATATCCACGGTCAATATGATGAATTTCCTCAATAATGCTATCACCCTCCGCGCACATTGCCGCCATCACGAGTGCTGCCCCCGCACGCAAATCCGTTGCTTTTACAGTTGCCGCGCTCAGGCTATCTACACCCTCAATCACTGCAGTACAGCCTTCTACTTTAATATTAGCACCCATCCTACGCAATTCCCCTACATGCATAAACCGGTTTTCAAATACCGTTTCTACAATAATGCTGGTCCCGCTTACCAAACTCATCAATGCAGTAAATTGCGCTTGCATATCCGTTGGAAATCCTGGGAAGGGCAGCGTTTTGATATCCGCCGCCTGTAGTTCTCCTTTCCTTGTTACGCATATTTCATCTTCTCGCTCCTGAACCTGTGCCCCTATTTCTTTCAGCTTTGCTGTTATAGGTTTCACATGCTCACAGACGACATTTTTAATGACGACACTTCCTCCTACCAAAGCCGCCATTGCCATAAACGTTCCCGCTTCAATGCGGTCTGGGATTAACATGTGGGAGGCGCCGTGCAGTATCCGCACACCGTTGATACGAATGGTATCGGTTCCAGCCCCTTTAATATCCGCGCCCATGCACATCAAAAAGGTAGCCAGATCCGTAATTTCCGGCTCCGTTGCCGCATTTTCAATGATAGTTTGTCCATCTGCCAGGCAAGCAGCCATCATGATATTTTCCGTCGCGCCAACCGAAGGGAAGTCCAAATAGAGTTTGGTCCCGTGCAGCCGTTTCGCCTGTAGCTCTACATATCCATTTTCATGGCTAATCTCCGCTCCCATTGCCGCAAATCCTTTTAAATGCAAATCAATAGGTCTAGTACCAATAGGGCAACCCCCTGGCAAACTAATTTTAGCCCGGTGGTATTTTGCTAAAAGCGGCCCTGCAACTAAAAAAGAACCGCGAAATTTTCCCACCAATTCATATGGGGCCGTTAGTTCCCGTACATTGCCCGCATCAACAGAAATCATTTTCCCACGTCTTATGTTTTCCACCCCAAAGTGATCTAGTAGCTTACACATATCTTTTACATCGCTTAAATTGGGGACTGATTGCACTTTACATGGTTCATCTGCTAAAATGGTTGCAGCCAACGCTGGCAACGCCGCATTTTTTGCGCCATCAATTTCCACACTTCCTTTAAGTTCTTCTGTTTTTCTAACCAGAAATTTTGACATTTTTTCTTGCACCTTCTCAAACAAATTCTGTTGTTATTCTTTGTTTCAGAAGCGTTTCCTATTCTCTAAAATGCCATCCATTATCTTGTATCAGGCGCGATTTTACACACGTTTTTATTGTACCATAACTCCTCCATTTTGAAAATAGATTCCATAAAATTTCATAAAAATTTTCTATTTTATTATTTTATCCCGAATTTCAAAGTAAGACCTTGGTTTTTGACAAAGCGGGCACATCTGTGGCGCTTCCTGTGCAACATGGACATATCCACAATTTCGGCAAATCCACATAACCATGTTGTCTTTTTTGAAAACCATTCCTTTTTTTAAGTTCTCAATTAAGGTATTATACCGTTCTTCATGGTCCTTTTCCACCGAAGCGACCATTTCGAACATCTTAGCAAATTTGGTGAATCCTTCCTCTTTTGCATCGCTCGCAAATTGTTTATACATTTCGCTCCACTCATACTTTTCTCCGCCTGCTGCTGCAACTAAATTTTCCTCTGTCGTGCCAATTCCGTCCAACTGTTCCAGCCAGAGTTTCGCATGTGCTTTTTCATTACTCGCCGTTATATCAAAAACGTCTCCCAGCTGCTCATATCCTTCTCGCCGTGCCACCTCCGCATAAAAATGATAGCGGCTCCTTGCCATGGCCTCTCCGCTAAATGCCGACCACAAATTTTTTTCTGTTTTGCTCCCTTTCAATTGCTGCATCTTGATATCCTCCTTGTTTTTTATTTTGTTCTATCCTATTATGGGCCATTTAGGAAGATTTATGCAGAATTTCCAACCATATGGAAAAACGTGCCGGTATCTTTTATATACCAGCACGTTTTATGTTACTGAAAGAGAAATGGTACAAGCCTTATCCGCTATTATCCAATCGATGCCAGACCCTGACGCAAGTCTTCTATAATGTCCTCTACATTTTCAAGCCCTACACTGAGCCGAATAAGTCCAGGACTAACGCCGCATGCCACCAGCTGTTCCTCCGTAAGCTGGCGGTGGGTTGTTGTCGCTGGGTGCAGTACACAAGTACGGACATCTGCTACATGTACAACAGTGGAAGCTAGTTTTAGGCTGTCTATCAACGCCGCCGCTTTCTCTTTCCCGCCTTTTACAATAAACGAGATCACACCGCTAGCTCCATCTGGCAAATATTTCTTCGCTAAATCTGCATAAGGATCGCCCGGAACAGTTGGATAATTCACAGACTCTATTTTTTCTGACTCATGCAAAAATGCGGCAACTTGTTCCGCATTGCGGCAATGCTGACGAATTCTTACTGGCAGTGTTTCCAGTCCTAAATTTAATAAAAACGCATTTTGGGCAGATGGGTACGCCCCCATGTCCCGCATCATTTGCACACGTGCTTTTGTGATATATGCTGCATTTCCAAAATCTTTGGTATATACCACACCGTGATAGGATTCATCTGGTTGTGTCATTTCAGGGAACTTTCCATTTGTCCAATCAAATTTTCCGCTGTCTACAATGACACCGCCGACTTGCACTGCATGCCCATCCATATATTTGGAAGTGGAATGTACCACAATATCTGCTCCAAAATCAAAAGGTCGGCACAGCACCGGCGTTGCAAATGTATTATCCACAATCAATGGCACCTGATTTTTATGGGCAATTCTTGCAAATTTTTCAATATCTAGTATGCAAATCGCAGGATTGGCAATGGTTTCTCCAAACATCGCCTTGGTATTTGGCCGAAATGCCTTTTGAATTTCCTCTTCGCTGCTATCTGCATCAACAAATGTAACATCAATGCCAAACCGTTTCAACGTGACCGCAAACAAATTCACAGAACCGCCATAAATGGTAGAAGCGCTAACAAAATGGTCTCCGCATTTTAATATATTCAAAATAGCAATCATATTGGCTGCCTGGCCGGATGTGGTACAAAGTGCGCCAATACCACCCTCTATAGCCGCAATCTTTTTTTCTACTGCTTCAACAGTCGGATTGGAAATGCGGGAATACATATGCCCTTCCGCCGTCAAATCAAATAATTTTCCAACATGTTCGCAGGAATCGTACCGATATGTTGTACTTTGATAAATAGGCAACGCTTGCGGCTGACCATTTTTCGGCTCATAGCCTACGTGAAGACATTGTGTTTCGATTTTCATTTCCGCATCTCCTTTTCTTAAAATTTGATTTTTTCGCTGATATAGGCTTCCAACTGGTCAATTGCAATCCTTTCTTGCTGCATAGTATCCCGGTCGCGGACAGTTACGCAATGATCTTCTTCACTGTCAAAATCATACGTAATACAAAGCGGTGTGCCAATTTCATCCTGTCTTCTATATCGTTTTCCAATACTTCCCGTTTCATCATAATCGCACATGAAGGATTTTGCTAACTGTTCGTATACTTTGCCGGCCGGTTCTGCTAGCTTCTTAGACAGCGGCAGTACTGCTGCCTTAAACGGTGCCAATGCCGGATGTAGCCGAAGCACAGTTCGCATGTCTCCTTCACCCACCTCTTCTTCATCATAGGCTTCCACTAAGAATGCAAGTACCACGCGGTCTGCTCCGAGGGAGGGTTCAATCACATAGGGAACATATTTTTCATTGGTAAAGGGGTCGTTATATTCCATATTTTCGCCGGAATGCTGGGCGTGCTGTTTCAGGTCAAAATCCGTACGGTCTGCAATGCCCCATAATTCACCCCAGCCGAATGGGAACATAAACTCAATATCTGTTGTAGCATTAGAATAATGAGAAAGTTCTTCCTGCTCGTGATCACGCAGTTTCATATTTTCCTCCCGGATTCCAAGCGAGAGCAGCCAGTTCTTACAAGTTTCTTTCCAATAAGCGAACCATTCTAAATCCGTCCCTGGTTTGCAGAAAAACTCCAGTTCCATCTGCTCAAATTCACGCGTACGGAACGTGAAATTTCCCGGTGTAATCTCGTTGCGGAATGATTTTCCAATTTGCGCTACGCCAAATGGAATTTTTTTCCTGGAAGAACGCTGCACATTTTTAAAATTTACAAAAATCCCCTGCGCAGTTTCAGGCCGTAAATAAATTTCTGATTTCGAATCCTCTGTTACTCCCTGGAAAGTTTTAAACATTAAATTAAAATTCCGGATATCCGTATAGTTGCACTTTCCACATTGGGGACAAGGAATTTGGTGTTCCTTAATATACTGGAGCATTTGTTCATTACTCCATCCCGCAACCGTGATGGGCTCTCCTTGAGAAGCCGCATACTCCTCAATCAAATTGTCTGCCCGGTGACGTGTTTTACACTCTTTACAGTCCATAAGCGGGTCACTGAATCCACCAATATGTCCTGAGGCAACCCAGGTCTGCGGATTCATCAAAATTGCGGCATCCAATCCCACATTATATTTAGACTCCTGCACAAATTTCTTCCACCATGCACGTTTTACATTATTCTTCAATTCCACGCCCAGCGGTCCATAATCCCATGTATTGGCAAGTCCGCCGTAAATCTCCGAACCCGGAAAAATAAAGCCGCGTCCTTTGCATAGCGATACAATTTGATCCATGGTTTTCTCGGTATTTTTCATCTGTTTCTCCATCCTCCCCAACTATTTTCAAAATCTCACCGGATTCTCCTTGCAACTGCAAATTTTTTCTATTTCTTTATAGTTTATCACAATCAGCCCATTTGTCAAGAGTGCGGAGCATATTTCTATTAAATCCCACAAAGGGTCTCGCTATTTTACAAAACCTTTATGAATTACATTAAAAATCATTTGAAGCCGCAACCGTGATAGTCCAATTTTTGAACGCAGAAAGAGCGCTTTCCCGGGCTATCTTTCCCAGAAAAGCGCTCTTGCTTTTATCTCCTATAACAAAACTTATTTGTTATCTACAGAATACATATGGCAAATCAGGTCAACTACTTTGTTCGAATAACCCCATTCGTTGTCATACCAGGATACCAATTTTACGAAGTTGTCATTCAGCGGAATTCCTGCTTTTACGTCAAAAATAGACGTTCTCGGATCAGAAATAAAGTCGCTGGATACCACATCGTCTTCGGTGTATCCCAGAATGCCTTTCAATTCGCCATCTGCTGCTTTTTTAATCGCTGCAACGATATCATCGTAGGAAGCAGCTTTTTCCAGACGGCAGGTCAGGTCAACTACAGATACATCCAGTGTTGGAACACGGAAGGACATACCGGTCAGTTTTCCATTCAGAGACGGAATAACTTTTCCAACCGCTTTTGCTGCACCAGTAGAAGAAGGAATAATATTGCCGGAAGCAGCACGTCCGCCTCTCCAGTCTTTTTTAGAAGGTCCGTCAACCGTTTTCTGTGTAGCGGTTGTGGAGTGAACCGTTGTCATCAAGCCTTCTACAATACCAAAGTTGTCGTGTACCACTTTTGCCAGCGGTGCCAAACAGTTGGT
>CALLNG010000062.1 GCA_938005345.1 uncultured Clostridia bacterium | reverse complement strand
GAACGTCTATCTCCAAGTATAACCGAGGCCTTGACCTGATTTCGATGGAGCAAAACGGGCAAAAAGGTTACTACGTATTCAATGGCCATGGCGACGTGGTACAAATGTTCAATGCATCTGGAGAACAAGTATATCAGAATGTGTATGACGCGTTTGGAATGGAAATTTTTGATTATGATGATACAAATCAGTTCGCCAACCCGTTCGGCTATGCCGGAGAATACACGGACGAGGAATCGGGGAATATCTACCTCCGGGCGCGGTACTACAACCCCTCCACAGGTCGCTTCCTGAGTGAAGACCCCATCAAGGATGGAACAAACTGGTATGCCTATGCTGGGAATAACCCGGTGCTGTATATTGATCCGTGGGGGTTAGCAGCGCATGACCCATTTGATAGTTATTACGATGCTGCATTGGATTGGGCTGAGGAATATGGTGCTGTTACACAATATACGGAAAATGAACTATATTCTATGCTGTACAGTTATACTGATGAGAATGGTGATACTAAATATTCTTATACAAAACCGTTTGTTGGTTTGAAAAATTATTCTGATCCAGAATTAGAACGATATTTACAAGACGATATTCCACAAGAACGATTAGCCGGTGCGCAATATGGAAATGTAAGTATCCACAGTCATAATAATAATAGTACATTTAGTATTGGCGATAAAAATGATATGAAGAATGGCGAATTGGCTTTTGTAGCAGGGCCAGACGGTACAGTTGCAGTAAGGTTTCAACAAGAATATGTAGTGGCTACAAAAAATAGCGACGGAACGGAAAACTTTGAAGCAAAAACAAGGTGGGTCGAAAAAGCGATTACAAAAAGGGGACAAACAAATCCAATTGCAGTAAAATTTGATCCGCTGAGTTCGGAGGAACAAAAAGCACTATATGCATATCTCATAGACGAAGTGAATTTGAGAAATCAAAACATACCCTGGGAATGGACATGGCCGCATACGGATATCTCTACGCAAGGATGGACGTCTGATATGGATACATCCATATTACACGAAAGATTTGTAGTAATTTCCAGAGATCAAGTTCAACGAAATTAGAGAGGAGAGGTTGGATTGAAACGGTATAAAAAATGCATCGTGTGTCTATGTGCTATATGTATGATAGTTACCTCTGTAAACGCTGCAGAATTCATTAAAATAGGCGGTGGGCTGGGATTAAAGGACGATGGAACAATTTGGAAATTACCGTTTGCCTATGACAATATGTTACTGACCTTAACAAGGAAAAATAATTTTTACCATGAAGGAGAGCCCAAATCCTTAACCCAAATTCGTGAATTTGGAGAACAACGTATTATAGATTTTGAAGCGGATACGTACTACAAAGAATCTTTATATCTCTTGTGGGATATTTTGTATACAACAGAAGATGGGATCACGCATGGATATACAGGCAGTATTTT
This sequence comes from uncultured Clostridia bacterium, assembly GCA_938005345.1. Classification (GTDB taxonomy): domain Bacteria; phylum Bacillota; class Clostridia; order RUG12999; family RUG12999; genus JAAWTG01. The sequence goes on along the minus strand of CALLNG010000062.1, from coordinate 2,255 downwards.
TGGTACCCTTGCTAATGTGTATAGGGATGAATTATTTTTAACGTTCGATAATATTGTAAAATTATGTCCATCCAATACGGAGATAGCGATTACCAACAATGGATTAATTTACAAAGACAACCAAAAAAATGTTTTTGAAAATGAAACGCCCAATATTGTGACTGCTGATTTTCGAAATTATGCATATTTTGCCAAAGCGTTTGCCGTTGACAGCGATGGAAATGTATATCAATGCAGTGGCTTGCCGCTTGGTACTGGTATCAAAAAATTGTCTAAACTAAATAATATTGAGGACATCAAAGCAACCTATACCGATACAACATTATGTCTGGATCGAAATGGAAATGCTTTTATTTGCAGCATTCCGTCATTACATGATGATGGTCCACTGCAAAAATGGGACGTATTGGATAATGTAAAAAGTATCCATAGTTATGCTACAGGATTAGATTCAAAATCAAAATGGGGCTCATTGGGAGAACACTATGCAGTCTTGCGAGAAGACGGAACGGTCTGGCATTTTGGGTATATGGCAGATAAATACAGACAGGAGAGTGAGGAAGAATTAAAATTAGGGAAGAATGTCATGAAGGAGCCTGTGCAAATCAAGGGGATAGATGGAGTGAAACAAATTGATGTTTTGGATGAGAACATTTTCATGTTAAAAGAAGATGGTTCTATAGTACTCTGGGGATTGGAACCGCAAGGAGGAATGCATACGGATACCCCATATCCACTTGTGGTGCGGGATTTCTATCTGTATATGACAACAGCAAAGGATACCATTGAAATCAATGGATTGGAAAGCGAACTGGATGAGGGACGAGGTACGCGGCCAGAAGTGAACAATGGAACGGTTATGGTACCAGTACGGAACATTGTAGAAAAACTAGGTGGAAGCGTGACATGGGAAGAAGAGTTGCAGCGCGTTACCATTGACCTATGGGGCAAAACGATTCAAATTCGGGTTGGTGATAACCAAAGCGTGGAAAACGATACCAATCAGACGCTAAGTGCGCCAAGTATCAAGTTAAATGATAGGACAATGGTAGCTGTAGATTTTTTTGAAAAGGTATTAGGATTTACAGTAGAAACCGAAGAACGGGAAGGGGAGACAACGATCAAGCTAGTATATAATGAAATAGTACAATGACAAGGTAAGAAAGCGGGTGGCGTAAGCTGCCCGCTTTCTGCAACACCTCCCCCTTTGATGGGACAACCGCCAGTAAGAAATTCGTCATATATGACAAAAACGGGAATGTAATTCGTGAAAAACAACAAAATTGGACCATAGTCAAAAAAGTGGACAGAGGAATGAGAAAAATAGGTAAGGCACAGCCTAGGCATGCTCGGAGAACAAAAGTTCAACCTGATTAGGAGTAAGCATGCCAAGTGAGCCATGAGGGCGTCTGGAATTGTAGAAGCCCTCAATATATTCAAAAACAGAGAGCTGGAGCTCCTGTAGAGAATGGTAGGTTCTGCGGTTTGTTTCTTCTTTCTTAAGATACTTAAAGAAACATTCACAGCAGGCATTGTCAAAAGGAAAGCCCTTTTTAGAAAAGGATTGCACAACGTCCAGAGAATCCAGAAGCTGCCGGAAGGCAAAGGCAGTATACTGACTTCCCCGGTCAGAATGGAACATAAGCCCAGAAGGGACATTTCTCTTTTGATAAGCCTTGTTGAATGTAGAAATGACCAAATCTACATCCGGTTTTGCAGAAATATGCCATGCGATAACTTTCCTGGAGAACAGATCCATTACAATACAAAGATAATACCATTTACCGTTGACCATGATGTAAGTAATGTCACTGACCCATACGAGGTTGGGTGCTTTCTGCCGGAACTGCTGCTGCAGATGATTAGAGCAGCCAGCGTCATCAGAAGTCGAACGGCGAACAACAGGTTTATCGGTAGACATTTTAGGTAACTGCAAAGATTTCATCAGGTGGTACACCCTGCCAACACTGATGTGTATGCCATAGTCACGCTGCAGGACAACAGCAGTCTTATATGCGCCAAGCCGTTTCTGGTAGTCAGCATAAATATGCAGAATCAGAGAAGCAATATGCTGATTCTCCTTCACCCGGGGAGCCGGGGCGGCGGAGAAGTGTTTATAGTAAGTGCTTCTATTAACCTGAAGAACCCGGCAAAGAGTCTTTATGCTGTGCGGGAACCGAAGTTTATGAACAGCTGTTGTATTCGAGAAAGGAAAGGTGGAATAACACGAATTAGATTATCCCAACAAATTTAAA